>QMZD01000008.1 GCA_003662985.1 Archaeoglobales archaeon
AAAAAAATCGCAATAGAGTTTTCTTTAGATCATTTATAGTTTTGCGAGTATAGATCATGTCAATCTTACCTTTGTTGCACAATTCCACAATATGTTCTAAATCACTAACTCTTCTAAACCAACCAATACCATCTGTAACTAGATAAAATTTCACTGTATCTTCTTTAGCTTGGAGAATTTTTAGAATGTCACCGATGACATCAGTAAGTTTACTACCTGTGGCTTCATAACCCTTAACTTCTATAACAATTTCAGGATTGTTGTATGAAGGAATTGAAAAATCCGCCTTTGCAGAGCCTTTGGTAGTATTGAAACTTCGACCTTTATCATACGCCACACCAATCTCTTTAAGTATCTCCTCAACATCATCCTCTAAGGATCTGCCTCTTTTTTGACCTTTGACTGCTCTTCCCCGCATGAATTTGTACCGTTCAATTAGAATTTCATAATAGCTCCAATTTCTAAAAAGCTCTAGTTCAGCGATGCTTTTGATGCCCATTTTATTAATCAGAACCTTAGCAATTTCCTTAGAAAAGCTAGGTGTCTTATTTCTTGCAGTTTTAAAAGAGTTCCCAAGAGGGAGTTTTGCAAAGTATAATAATTCATTGAGAAACTCATCTTGTGAAAGACCAAGCATCAACCTCATCACATCTAAAGCATATTTGTTTTCTCTTAAAATATATTCCAGAGTCTCTTCGGAGACGCCATTGTCTATTAAAAACGAGCAAACCTCTTTTATACTCTCGATTACTTCTTTTCCCACATCATTTACCCACTCAGAAGGTATTCTTTCTATTTGGTTTAAAATATCGGAAACTCTTAATCTAACCAACTATAACCACTCCCCCTCCCTAGCGTCTTCCCTGAAAATTATTTCAAAATCACACTTCGTATTATCCAAGGTAGTTTGGCCGATCCCAACTCTTTTTTTAATCAATTTGACATATCTTGGATTTATCTCATATCCTACAGAATTTCTTCCCGTAAGTTTAGCAGCCAACGTTGTTGTACCTGAACCCAAAAAAGGGTCTAAAATTGTATCACCCTTGAAACTATACATCTCTATAAACCTTTTTGGAATTTCAACCGGAAAAACAGCTGGATGTTCCTTTATCCATTCTGTTTCGGATTCCACCCCCCATATTTGCCTTGTATATTCAACCCATTTTTCATAAGGTATCTTGCTCTCTTCTTTAATTTCTTTTGGCATTTTTCTCCTTTTTCCAGGCTTCACAAGGACAAATATGTATTCCCAATACACTTGATTATATAATGTGGGAGGATAGGGATAAGAACCAAAAAGGGGGCCGGGTGCGCCACCTTTATATCGATTAAAACCTTTATCCCATATATAAGTGTCCAACAATCTGAACCCCAAATCTATGGCTTTTTGGAGAACCATATGTGCAAGGGGAATTCTCCAAAATCTACCATCATCATAGTAGTATTTGGTGTGAATGTCTCCAATATTTAGACAAAACCTACCATCAGATATTAATACCCGGTATACTTCTTTAAACACCTGTTCGATCATTTCAAAATATTCATCAATTTTGAAGGGTTGCCCCTTTTTAAATTTGCTCGTTACGTAAGGCGGACTAGTAACAACCATGTGAATAGATTCATTTTGGAGTTCTTTCATGTTTCTGCTATCTCCAAATATTATTTTATGATGCGTTCTTTCCTTAGCTTCTTCTGTATTAACTTCATAAACATTTAAACCCATATCCTCCACTAATTAGACCACTACTTAAATTTTTTTAAGTAGTGACAATAGAAAATAGTTTTGATTCATTTACAAATAACTTCAACTAAATAATTTTTTATTACAATATATTCATTTCAAAAAATTTAAAAAGCCCTTTCAAGTCCTCTTAAAGATGGTGACAATCGATTTCCACATGCATATATACGAAGAACCCTGGCATTCTTGGGTGATTGAGTTCTTAGAGAAGATAAACCCTTCCTTAGACTATACCAAGCCAGTTAAGCCCGAATACCTGCTAAGAGACATGGATGAGGCTGGAATCGAATATGGGGTCATATTCGCCGAGAGTACACCACAGGTTACGGGGATAGTCAGCAACGAGTTCGTTTCAAACTTTTGTAGCAAGAGCGATAGGCTGATACCCTTCGCATCCGTTAATCCAAACTTATCCCCCGATCCGGCTGGCGATCTAGAATACTGTGTAAAGGAACTTGGTATGAGGGGTTTAAAGCTCCTTCCTTCCTACATGTACTTCTATCCAAATGAGAAAAGGGTTTATTCCCTTTACGAGAAGGCTGTTGAACTCAAAATCCCAGTTATCTTCCACACCGGCACCTCAGTTTTCAAAAACGTGAGACAGAAGTATGCAGACCCCCTTTACTTGGATGATGTTGCCGTCGACTTCCCTGAGCTAAAAATAATCATGGCCCACTCAGGCAGGGGGTGGTGGTACGATACCGCCAGCATGCTCGCGAGAATCCATGAAAACGTTTATCTTGAGATATCGGGTCTACCTCCAAAGAAATTGCTCGATTACTTCCCGAACCTCGATAACCTATCTGATAAAGTTATATTCGGATCTGATTGGCCTGGATGCAGGCTTGAAAAGCTTGTAGAAGATATCAAAAACCTCTCCATTAGCGAGGAGGCAATCAGGAAGATTCTTGGCGAGAACGCGGCTAAGATACTCGGTCTCAAAAATACCAAAGATTTTTAAAGTTATTAAATCGAAAATTAATCAATGATTGCACAATATGGTTATCGGGATGGTTCCGGGGTTTACTATATAAGCATAGATACGGACCTCTGCGATGGCTGCACTTCACTTCCTCAACCAAAATGCGTTGAAGTTTGTCCGGCAGGCGTTTTTGAGGTTGGAGAGGATGAAATTGACCCCTTTAGGGAGGAACCAGTGGCAAAAGTGAAAGAGGAACACAGAAAAAAGCTCAGGTTTAGCTGCGCACAATGTAAACCTGCCGGAGGTTGGGACGTAAACGAGCTTCCCTGCGTTAAATCTTGCCCTAAAAATGCGATAAGCCACTCCTGGTAAATTCGTGGTGAGATATGACAAAAGGGTGGCAAAGAGCGTTCACCGTTGAGAGAAGCAGAGCCCAAGAGTACATCGAGCTATACGAATCAATGGGTTATGAAGTAAAAGTTGTTGATGCTGCAGAATGCGATTTTAAAGATGAGTGCAGGATCTGTTACCTCCAAGGCGATTACGTCGAGATATTCATAAGAGAGAAATCCGACGAATTTGATGAGGATTCTGAGTGGGAAGAGTAAATTTGGTTTATTAAACCTCGTTAATCTTATTAATTCTGTAAGAAATTGTTTTTAAATTTCTCGTACTAAGTTAAATTTAAATATATATTGGTAGTTTACAGCTTCTATGGAATTCGATATTCGAATGCCGATCGTTAGGCTTGATAAAACAAAAATCGCCATACTCAAGGAAAAGATCTCGGATCCAAATATCACGACAAGAAGACTCAGTCAGGTTTTAAAAGATAAATATAACATATCAATGAGTCATGCAAGGATAGCAGAGATAATAAAGGAAATGAAAGAGACCGAAGTTTTTAGGGAAACTGTAATACCAAACGAGAACTATTTTATCTTCTCTTTTATGGAATTTAGCTTTGACAACAAGAATTTTGCCGATAACTGGAGAAAAACCTATGAATATCTTATTAACTGTCCGAACGTTATTCTATTCTTCATAACTGATGGGATTTTTCGATGGAAGTTTATAATGGTTTTCAGAAGCTTTCAAGAGGTATCCAGATGGGTTCACGAGTTTCTCAAAGAACACGGCAAACTCGTTAATGATATGAACATTCTGATCGTTTATCGAATACTGAAATTCAAATTTGATGATAGACTGCTTGATGACCTTCTTGATGTTAAATAAATAACCGAACTATACAATGTAAAGGTAAACCCTCAAATTATTTTTCAGAGTATCAAAATGTTTATATATTTCGTTTACGAATACTAACTAAATTGGAGAAAAAACTTGACAATTTATATTGGAGGTGAGTAGATGGGGAAAAAAGTAGAGGAAGTTCCACAGCTCAAGCAGTTCAGAGAGTGGTTCGATAAGCGGCATGAATACGCTAAAGAATGGAAAAGAGAAAACGGAGGGAAAATTGTGGGCTACTACTGTACATACTGTCCTGAAGAAATCCTATACGCTGCTGGAGTACTTCCAGTTAGAATTCTCGGTTCCCATGAGCCTGAAAGCATAACCAGGCCATATCTCCACGATATGTATTGTCCCTTTTGCCATGACACTTTAGCCCAAGGACTGCAGGGAAGGTACGACTACCTAGATGGAGTTACGCTGGCTCAATCGTGCCTCCATATGAGGCAGTCCTATTTCAGTTTCGTTGACAGGGTTCCAAACATCCAGTGGAGTTATTACATGCACTTCCCACATGGTGTGAACAATCCTCATGCAACGCCCTATCTCAGGTGGGAACTTGAGAAGTTTAAGTCAGCAGTTGAGGAGTGGACGGGAGTAACCATAACAAACAAAGAACTTGACAAAGCGATTGAGATCTACAACAAAAACCGCCAGCTCATGAAAAAGGTTTTTGAGTTAAGGAGGGGTGAGAAACCACCAATCACAGGTTTGCATGCGATGGAGATGGTAGTTTCTTCTCAAGTGGTTGATAAGAAAGACCACAATGAGATTTTAGAATCTTTCCTAGAAGACCTAAAGGATGTCGAAGTAGATAGAGAAACCGGCACTCGATTAATACTGATTGGTAGTGAAGACGACGATAGAAGCTTTCTTGAATTGGTTGAATACGGGATAAACTATCCTGCAACATTTGTTTACGAAGAATGCTGCACCGGAGCCAGGTACTTCTGGGATGAGGTAAGACCTAATGAAGATAGATTGATGGCCCTCGCTGAAAGGTATGTGAAAAGGATTCCATGTCCTGCCAAGGACTGGGCTGCTGGAGAACTCATCAGAAGGAGATTTCAACATATTGAGAAAGTGATAAAAGATTACAACGTACAAGGGGCCATTATCGCTCAAATGAAATTCTGTGATCCCCATGAACTTGATATCCCCTCACTCAGAGTTCTGTTCGACAAAAATAACGTTAAGCATCTAACGCTGGAACTCGATATAACCCAGCCAATTGGACAATTCAGAACCCGTGTTGAGGCGTTTCTCGAGGCTTTAGGTGAGGAGGATTTATTCTTCTGAGGTGAGAATGATGGAAGTGAAAGTAAGACCACTTGAATGTTGGAACGATTTTAAGAAGTATAGGGAGAGATATTACAAAAACTATCTGGAGGCAAAAGATAAGGGTGGTATACGATGGGCCGGTTCTGCCTGGGCTTTCGATGCGATACCCCACGGATTGGGAGAGGATGTTTATCCGCTAACGGGGGAGCCATATGGCGCCACATGCGCATTCTTCCATGAGTTCTCTCGACAATGCTTAGAAACTATCGAAAGAAAGGGGGCTGCAAGAGATCTTTGCGGATACATGAGAAACTACTGGGGTTCGATTGCCCAAAACAAGTATCTCCTGGCAGATGGAAGTATAGTTGAGCCGTTCCCACGACCTGACTTCAACTTCACAATCCACATTTGTTGCAGTCATGCAAAGTGGTACCATTACGCAGCCGAACTAGAGAACGGGGTTCCAACGTATGCTGTGGATATTTCAGTAGGACCTGGGTATTTACTCGACGACAAGAAAATAAACTACGTGGTAAAGCAGCTAAATGATGCGATCCCTTGGATGGAGAAAATAACGGGAAGAGAATATGATGACGAACTGTTGATTAAAGCCGTGTATGCCGAAGCGGACGCAATGTCCACCTGGGCAAAGATTTGCAAACTGAACCAAGCGAGGCCAGCTCCACTCGAGGAGAAATCAATGTTTAGCCTGTATGTACTCAATCTAATAAACAGGTCTGATCCTGAGGTGGCGAAGCTGTACCACAAGCTTTACGATGAGGTTGAAAGTAGGGTAAAAAGAGGAATCGGAGCTTTAACCCACGAACAATTCAGATTCTTCACCGATAACCCACCTCCCTGGGCATTCCTTAAAGTTTACAGGTATCTAGAGAAAGAGTATGCGGCTATTTCACTGGGAGCGATCTACACCTTTGGACTTGGTGGTGGCTGGATAGGAATGGATGAAAAGGGAGAAAAATGGATCTGGGAACCGGCTCCAACTCCTGAGGAGGCAGGTGTTGAGATTACAAACAGAGAAGAGGCTCTCAGATGGACTGCAGAATACAACCTCAGATACAGAGCCTCTTGGCAACATGAATACTCTCACTGGATTAGAAAGCTTGAAACATATCAGATGAT
The DNA here is from genome assembly GCA_003662985.1 of Archaeoglobales archaeon. GTDB lineage: Archaea > Halobacteriota > Archaeoglobi > Archaeoglobales > Archaeoglobaceae > Archaeoglobus_A. Next base: position 6,336 of record QMZD01000008.1, read on the forward strand.
CAAGGACTGGAATGCAGACGCGATTATAATGCACATAAATAGAGGTTGTGAACTGTGGAACATGTCAACACTGGAGGTTAGAGACTACCTAGTCAAAAAGGGCATACCAGTCGCAACGTACGAAGGAAACATGGCGGATCCTAGAGATTTTGACGAAGCAAGAACCTTTAACGTGATAGATTCCTTCATGCAAAGTTTAGGTATTGAAAGAATCTCTGAAAAATAAAGCTTGGGGGTGTTTAGAAATGATTGTAGCTGGAATAGATGCAGGATCAAAATTTACGAAGGTAGTCCTAGTAAACGAAAACAAAGAGATTATCGGAACTTCAAACGTAAGAACGGGTATTGACCACCACAAGACCGTTGAAGAGGCTCTAGAAGAGGCTTTAAAAGCCGCAGGTATTTCCAGAGACGAAGTCGATAAATTCATCGCAACTGGGTTTGGAAAAATTTCAGTTCCATTTGCAGACAGTGAACTAACACAAGTTGTTGCCGCTGGGAAAGGAACCTATTTCGTCTGGCCAAAAGTAAAAACAGTTATAGAAGTTGGTGCAGAAGAATCAAGAGCGGTTAAAGTTGATGAAAATGGAAACATCAAAGACTTCGCTCTAGCAGACAAATGCGCAGCCGGAACCGGATCATTCGTAGACGCGATGGTGAGATACTTAGAGGTTCCCTTGGAGGAATTTGGAAGAATGTCTCTTGAAGCTAAAGGGAACATTCCGATGAATGCTCAATGCGTTATTTTCGCTGAGTCTGAAGTTGTTTCCCTTTTGCACAACAATGTGCCAAAACCGGAAATTTCCAGGGCTATCCATGACGCAATAGCCGACAGGGTTGCATCCATAGCTAGAAGAGTTGGAATAGAAGACGATGTCGTTGTGATAGGTGGACTTGCCAATGATGTCGGTTTCGTTGATTCCCTAAAGAGAGAGCTAGGAACAGAAGTCCATGTACCGGACAAAATCGCTCCAGAGCTCGTTCCAGCACTAGGAGCAGCACTTTCTGGTTTATGATTAGGAGGTGAAGTTAATGGAGGCGATTCAGGAAAGTGAATATTGGAAGTGGCCGGAGACGGTTTGGGTAGACGAGAGCAAAAACTGGAAAGAGGCAGAAGTAATTAGCTGTGGCATCGATTTGGGTTCAGTAAGCTCACAAGCAGTTATAATGCTCGATGGAGAGCTCTACGCCTATTCCAATCTAAGAACTGGATCGAGTAGTGCCGCAAGTTCAGAAAAAGCACTTGGATCGATCCTAGAGAAAATCGGTGACATGAAAAGGGAAGACATACATTATATCGTGGGGACTGGGTATGGCAGAGTTAGCATTCCCTTTGCCAACAAAACGATAACTGAGATAGCATGCCACGGAAGGGGAGCAAACTACATCTATGGTCCAAGCGTTAGAACTGTTCTTGATATGGGGGGGCAGGATCTAAAGGCAATCAAAGTTGATGAGAGGGGAAAAGTTGTAAACTTCCTGATGAACGACAAATGTGCTGCAGGAACCGGAAGGGGTATCGAAGTAGTAGCGGACTTGCTATCAATCCCAGTAACAGAAGTGGGTCCCATGTCCCTTGAAGTTTACCCAGACGATGAACCTGAGCCAGTCAGCACAACTTGCATAGTGTTTGGGAAATCAGAAATTCTCGGTTTGATGAGAAAAGGGTGGCCCACGAACAGAATACTCGCTGCATTTTTCAGAGCTGTAGCTACAAGGGTTGTAGAATTGTTAGAAAGAGTGGGTGTTGAACCAGAGTTTGCAATTACGGGAGGGATTTCCAAAAATCCAGGTGTGGTCACGAGAGTGCAAGACATGTTAGGTATGAAAGCACTTGAGACCGAATACGATCCTCAAATCGCTGGAGCCATAGGTGCCGCTCTATTTGCAAAGGCTCTCTACGAAAAACAGACTGGCAAAAGGTGAACCCCTCTATTTTTTTTGAGGTGATTTTTTGATTGAAATCGTTAGTAAAATTTTAGAGAATTACAAAGATGACGGAAGCCTCATCAAAATCCTTCAACAAATTCAGAATGACCTTGGTTATGTTCCAAAAGAGGCAGTCGATGAAGTTTCAAGGAAAACGGGAGTTTCTCCCTCCCAAATCTATGGTATACTGACCTTTTACTCTCAATTTCGCTTAACTCCCCCTGGAAAACACACGCTGAAGGTATGTCTTGGTACGGCATGCCACATAATGGGAGGACACGAGATCTTTGAACATTTAAAGAGGAAATTCAAGATTATGGACAACGAAACAACCGAAGATAGATTGTTTACACTTACCAAAGTCAGATGTTTGGGCTGCTGTGGTATGGCTCCCGTTATCATGGTTGATGATAAGATCTATGGGAGAATGGATATTTCGAAAACCGAGAGGTTAATAGATGATCTTAGGTGAGTATGTAGTTTGGTAGATGTATTTCTAGTATAGCATCTACAAAATACAAAACATAACATCCGTAGGGGTGTTTCCATGCCAGATGTAAAGATTATGGTTTGTCATGGAACAAGCGGTTTGTCCGCTGGGGCCTCAGAAGTTTATAAGAAGTTTGAAGAGGAGTTAGGTAGGCAAGGCTTATTGGATTCGTGTGAACTGATAAAAACGGGAGATAGGGGTTACTTCAGGGATGTTCTGGTAGATATAATCCATCCTAATACAGGAAGGATTACCTACCAAAATGTCAAGCCTGAGATCGTGCCAGAACTCGTTGAGAAACATGTTAAAAACGGTGAGATCGTAAAGAAACATTCTGCAGGGAAGGCCTACCAAGATTTTTTTGCTGGACAGAAAAGAATCGTTTTGAGAAGATGTGGTGAGATCGATCCTGAAAACATAGAATCTTACCTTGAAGATGATGGATACAAAGCTTTAGAGAAAGCTCTTACCCAAATGAAACCTGAAGAGGTTATTGAAGAGATTAAAAAATCTGGTTTGAGAGGTAGAGGTGGTGCTGGCTTTCCCACAGGTATCAAGTGGGAATTATGCAGGACCCAAGAAACCCAGCCCAAGTACGTGATTTGCAATGCCGATGAAGGAGATCCGGGAGCATTCATGGATAGAAGTGTTTTGGAGGGAGATCCTCATGCAGTTCTGGAGGGAATGGCGATAGCTGGATACGCGATCGGTTCAAATGAGGGATACATATACTGCAGAGCTGAGTATCCCTTGGCGATTAAAAGATTGAAAATTGCCATTTCTCAGGCTAAAGAAAGGGGATTCATAGGTGAGGACATTTTTGGAGCTGGGTTTTCATTCGATATCAAACTGGTTGAGGGAGCTGGAGCCTTCGTTTGTGGTGAGGAAACTGCTTTGATTGCATCGATCGAGGGAAAGCGGGGAATGCCAAAACCCAGACCTCCATATCCAGCTCAAAAAGGACTTTGGGGAAAACCGACGATAATAAACAATGTCGAAACCTTGGCCAACGTGCCTACGATCATTCTGAGAGGTGGAGATTGGTATGCTTCCATTGGAACCGAAAAAAGTAAAGGTACAAAGGTCTTCGCGCTGGCCGGAAAGGTAAAAAATACAGGCTTGGTTGAGGTTCCACTGGGTACGACAATTAGGGAACTTCTTTATGGCCCAGGAGGTGGACCTGCGAAGAAGATGAGGAAAATAAAAGCTATCCAAATTGGAGGTCCTTCGGGTGGTTGTATACCCGAAAAACTTTTTGATACTCCAATAGATTTTGATTCTCTTGTTGAAGCTGGAGCTATTATGGGTTCAGGTGGGCTCATAGTACTCGATGATTCCACGTGTATGGTAGACCTTGCCAGATTTTTCTTGAGTTTTACCAGCGATGAATCATGCGGGAAATGCTTTCCATGCAGATTGGGATTAAAAAAGATGCTTGAAATTCTGAACAAGATCGTAAGTGGAAACGGTGAGCTAAAAGATATAGAGAGGCTCGAAAACCTAGCAAAAAGCATAATGGATACGGCTCTATGTGGTTTGGGCAAAACAGCCCCAAATCCCGTTTTAACAACCCTGAAGTATTTCAGGGAGGAATACGAAGCCCACATACTGGAGAAAAGATGTCCTGCAAACCAATGCGTTGCTCTGCTGAAATTTGAGGTTAACGAAGAGAGGTGCACAAAATGTGGTAGGTGCGCTAAAGTCTGTCCTGAAAATGCTATAATTTGGGAGAAGGGAGAATATGCCAAAATAGTCAAGGAGAAGTGTATAAAGTGTAAGGCTTGCATAGAGGCTTGCGATTTTATGGCCATTGAGTAGGGTTTTTAGGTGATTGTATGATTTCTCTCAAAATTAACGGTATAGAAGTAAAAGTTGAGGAGGGTTCAACCGTTCTAGATGCAATAAGAGCTGCAGGAATCTACATACCAACCCTCTGCTACCATCCTAACCTCCCCTCTCATGGTGCTTGCAGATTGTGTATAGTCGAAATTGAGGGTGTTAAAGGATTTCCAACTTCCTGCACAACTCCTGCGGAAGATGGAATGGTTGTATATACTGAGACGGAAAGATTAAAGGAGCTAAGAAAGGAGATTCTTTCGCTGATGCTCGAACAACACCCCCACGAATGCATAATCTGCCCCCAGAGGGAAGGTTGCAGCAGAACTCAATGCTCCTCAAATGTGCCAGAAAATGAAAGATGTTGCCCAATATTCGACGTATGCGAATTCAGAAAGGTTGTAGAATATGTTGGAATCAAAGAAGGCACACCAAAATACATTCCCAGAAAAATCCCACAGATTGAGGAGCCTTTCTTCATCCGTGATCCAGAACTTTGCATAGTTTGTGGGAGATGTGTTAGAGTATGTCAGGATGTGATTGGTGCTTCCGTTCTCGAGTTCGTTTACAAGAGTTCAGATATCACAGTCTCCACCGCCTATAATCTACCCCTTGCCGAGGTTGGCTGCAGATTCGATGGTTGTTGTGTTGAAGTTTGTCCAACGGGGGCTCTCAGAGATAAGACGAGGAGATGGGATGCTCCACCATGCAATGCCTCCTGCCCCTTAGGCTACATACCCTCCAAAATGGTCAATTTAACGTCAAAAGGAGAATTCAAGAAAGGTGCAGAAATTCTTACCACCGCTCTTGCAAGAATAGTCAGCTACATTTGCCAAGCCCCCTGTGAGAAGGACTGTAGGAGAGGTGTGTTGAACGAACCGATTTCAATAAGAGCCATTGAGAGATTCTTGCTTGACAACTATAGAACTGATTTGCCGAGTAAAATGCCTGATAAGGGTAAAAAAGTTGCAGTAGTGGGTTCTGGGCCTGCAGGTCTCTCAGCTGCCTACTGGCTAGCACTTTTGGGGTATTCAGTTACCGTTTTTGAGGCTAACTCTGAGATCGGAGGAGGGCTAAGATTTATTCCAGAGTTCAAACTCCCCCGAAGCATTGTCAAAGAGGAAATAGAGAAAATAGCTACGTTGGGAGTTGAATTCAAAACAAATGTACGGATAGATAACCTTGATAACCTCAAAGAATACGATGCGATTCTTTTGACCATCGGGAGGCAGAAAAGCGAAGACATAGATCTAAGAACAATAATATCTGAGGCCATTTCTGGTAAAAAGCTGGAGTTCAAGAGGGTAGCTCTAATTGGAGGAGTGATGAGTCTTGATACAGCGAGAACATTGGTTAGACTTGGAGTAGAGGCAATTCTCATCACGGATAGATCCAATTTACATCTGGACGAATTGGAGGAGGCGGAAAGCGAGGGTGTAAAAATCTATGAGGGCGAGGCAAAAATCAATGAGGTTGAAGGGGGTTACGAGGTTTTGGTGAATGGAAAAAGAATTTTGGTGGATAAAGTTGTTTCCGAAAAATATCTGGTGGATGAAGAATTTGGTCTGAAAGTTAAAGATGGTTTGCTGGTAACTAAACAGAATCTAGAGACTTATAGGAAAGGAGTATTCGCTGCAGGCTCTGCAATACTCGAGGGTTTCTCTGTAGCCAGATCAATTGCGACAGCAAGAAAGGCCGTTGAGGAGATCGACAGATACCTTGGTGGGGATGGTTTTACCGAACATTATCCCTCCGAGGATGAATCAGACTTCTGGCTTGGAAGGATCGAGAACTTCGCAAAGTTGCAGAGAGTAAGGATGCCAGTCTCAAAGAGGAAAGATTTTGAATTAGTTGAGTTAGGATATGGGGAAAAAGAAGCTAGGAGCGAGGCTGTGAGGTGTCTCCGATGTGACCTTAGGCTGAAGCTTGAGTCGCCACCTTTACCACCTGAAGAATTCATAGAACTGACAGTAGAGAACATAGCCTCTGTTCCTGAGACTGAAGGTGTTATCAGGCTTTTAGATGAGGAGAAGAACATAATATTCATAAAAGGTACCGAAGACATCAAATCCCTACTAGAAGAATACTTACAAGATCCGGAAGCTAAATATTTTACTTATGAGGAAGATAAGATGTTCACGAAAAGAGAAAGCGAGCTGATTCAAGAATTCCTACAAAAACATGGCAGAATGCCGAAATACAACGATGAGCTCGAAGATCTTTTTTAATTAATTTTTTATTGTAATAAAAATTTAGAATAATATCTTTATTTTTATGTCTCCCGCTGAACTGATTGAACTTGCTGAGGAGGTTCAGGCATCCTTCCAGTTTTCTTCGCCCAGACGTAGGCAAGCCCTCTGTACATTAGGTGTGCAAATTTCGAATAGGGGGCGTAAGCAATAAGCATAAAGACAAAGTAGAGATGTGCTAGATAAAGTGGATACGCAATACTAGCAGCTCCAGCAAATCTCGAGGCTTCCATGAGAATTCCTGTTATCACGACGAGATAGAGATCGGTTATAAAGAACCAGTCCTGATAGCTTGGACTCCCGGCTACATCGGATCTGGAGAGCCTTGCGTAGAGAATCCAACTGAGTCCTACAAAGACCAAAAGAAAACCTAGGTTTCCTAAAAGTTTCACAGGATCGTATATCGGGAGGGCCAGCTCATGAATGCCAAGTCCATGCATATAAATTGTCGCTCCGGCTGTTGAGATAGCCAGCAGAATAAAGCCATAGAATACTCCAAGGTGGGCCCAGTATCTGTAGTTGTTCTGTGTACATTCACGAAATCTTGAATGTTTTATGATCTCTAGTAAAGCTTGCCAAAATTCGGTAAGGAATCCCCCTATCTTTTGAACAGTTTTACCTTCTACACCTCTTTCAACCTCGAAAACGAGGTCTTGAGACATTCCAATTGCCTTCCAGTATTTGTAAAAGCTGATTAACGCGACAATAATGACGTAAGCTCCAACAGTCAATCCCGCAATCTCGATGGCAAGATCGTTGATGAACGTTCCAAAGATTACATGCTCCATATCTGGGTTTTTCAAAACTCCGGGAATTTGAAGAACGGCAAAGATAAGGATGAGCGGTATTGCCAGAACTACTGGAAGATACATGGGAGAAGTGAAGAGCTTTCCAATGAACTTCGGTGTGGAAAATTCGTAGAAAACATAGTTCCTCACTGCGTTGAGAACCTCTCCCGGTTTTGCCCCTCTCGGACAGCTTATTGAACAGTCATTGCATTGATGACAAAGCCATATATCAGGGTCTTTAAGCAATCTATCCTTCAAACCCCATTGTGCCCATATCATCTCCTTCCTCGGGAAAGGATCGTCATCGGGTGAGAGAGGACAGACTACAGAGCACGTTGCGCACTGGAAGCATTTCTTCAGTGATGCCCCTCCCATCTTCAGCAGATCCTTTATAAACTTTACATCTGGCTCCACTCTTGTCATTTTGCTCACCTCCAAAGGATCAGAACCCTTTGTATGGGTTCGGACCTACTTCCTCCACCTCTTCAACGAACTCTTGTATTATCTCTGGAATCTTGTCGTAATCAGAAATTGGCAACTGAATAACTTTAACTCTCTCAGGCTCAAGAGCGAGCCTCTCTAGAGTTTCCTTCACGTTCTCCATTCTCCTGTTAGCAAGCTCACTTCCCCTTAGGAAGTGACACTGGTAGTCCTCTCCATATTTGCAGCCTATAAGGATGGCTCCATCGATTCCCCTTGAAAGGGCATCGGCAATCCACACAACGTTAAACGAACCAAGACATCTAAGCGGAATTATTCTCACGTTTGGATGCCATTCAAGCCTGTTCAGAGCTGCCATATCAAATGCCGGATATGCATCATTTTCACAAACGAAAGCAAGGAATCTCAATCCTTCTTCTTCATCCTCAGGAACGTATATGCTCTTAATCATCGAACCGATCATATCAACACTGTAGTTCTTGAAGGAAATTATTCTCTCTGGACATGCACCCATACATACACCGCATCTCCTACATCTGGTCGGATTTGGTAACGGTGTGCCTTTCTCATCCTCATCAATAGCTCCGAAAGGACATTCTTCCGTGCATCTTTTGCACTGCGTGCAGCGCTGGAGGAAGAATTCAGGATAACTGAGGTCCCCGACCCTGGGGAAAGTTGCCGAACCAATGCTTATAAGCTCCAAAGCTTGGACTGCCTTTAAAGCAGCCCCTGTGGCATCGTTCTCACTCTCAACAACTCCCATTGGTTGCCTTATCGGGCCCGCTGCATAGATAGCAGTCCTACCACTCTCGTAAGGGAAGCAGATAAAGTTTGAATCTGCAAATCCGTATTTAAGCGGTGGCAAATCGGGGCCTTGTCTGTACTGGAGATTTAAAATTCCCTGATATCCCTCAAGTGCCTCCCAAAGTTTGTCTGAAGCCACAGTTGTTTGCTGTTGTTGTCCCTCTCCCTCAAGCTCTCTTGCCTGCTCATACCTTTTCTGGTATTCATAAAGTCTTGGAACCATTCCCACAGCCAGAACGACCAGATCTGCCTCGATCTCTATGTCCTCTCCCAGAAGGGTATCAGAGACCTCAACGAGTATGCCGCCTTTGGATTTGCTTATCCCCTTTATCTCTCCCTTTGTGAGGAATATCCCCGGGTCCTCCTGAACTCTCTTATAGAAGTTTTCGTACTCTCCAGGCGTTCTTATATCCTTGTAAATTATAAACGCCTGAGCATCGGGATTTGACTCTCTCACATAGAGGGCTTGCTTTAAGGAAACCATGCAGCATATTCCCGAACAGTACGGCAGATGTTCAGGATCTCTTTGCCCGGCACACTGGATGAATACAACTTTCTTTGCTTCCTTTCCCGTTGATGGTACGATTATCTTCCCATTTGCAGCCATCTCTTCCATCTGAACATTTGTGATTACGTCAGGATACTTCCCGTAACCCAGATGTTCCAGTTTTGTTGCATCATATGGCTCCCAGCCCGCTGCAACAACTATAGAACCTATCTTAATCTCTTCCTTCGTTCCGTTTTTACTAATTACCACATCAAAAAGTCCAGGCTGGCCCGAGATTTGCTCCACGTAGGATGAGGTGTAAACTTTGATCCTCTTATGTTCCATGACTTGCTTTATCTTCTCATCAATGTCAGGCTTTCTCAGATCCCTAAAAGGTGGCTTGTCAGGTGTGAGCCATGGAAACTTCCTAACCCATCCACCGAGCTCAGCCTCTTTTTCAACCAAATAAACGTCATAACCAGCTTTTGCAGCTTCAAGTGCAGCTGTCAAACCTGTAACTCCGCCTCCCACCACAAGGACACTTTTGACGACTTCCTCCTTATATGGCTCCGGAAATTCTGTTTTCTGGGCTTTAACAATCCCCATTCTTATGTAGTCTTCGGCAAGCATTTGAGTATCTTCATCGTTAGGTTTATGACTCCAAACTACATGCTCCCTCAAATTAATCCTTTCAACGATTACGTTCGGGAAGTTGAAAGTATCAAAATTCACCCTCGGTGAGCAAGCAGCGATAATTACAGTATTAACCCCTTCATTTTCAATATCGTTTTTGATGAGTTCCACCCCTTCAGCACTGCAGAGGAATTCATGGGTTTTTGCGGGAACGGAGAACTCCTCGTCGGCAACCTCTTTTAGCCTCTCGATATCAAGGGATTTTCCGATTTCACAACCCGTGCATATGTAAAGTGTATACTTTTTCTCAACCTCTTCAGACATACCAATCACCTCTTAGCAGTCTGAATTCCCTTTAAAGCTGCTGCTGTTCCCTGTTCAACCACTGATGCAACATCTGCTGGTCCTCTGGCAACTCCGGCTGCGTAGATGCCGGGAGTGTCAAAGGTTGCAAAGTCGTATTCATCAAGTTTCAATTCCTTAATTGGAAGTTTGACGTCTGAGAGCTCAGGCTGCATTCCAGTAGCGAGAACAACCATCTCCACTTCAGTTCTTGTTTTTTCTCCGGTTAGAGCGTTTTCAGCAACAACTATGAGGTTACCGTCCTCACCTTCCTCAACCTTTGCAACTTTCCCCTTTACAAAAACGATATTCTCGTCTTGACTAACTTTTGTGTAGAAGTCTTCAAACTTCCCTCCCGGGGTTCTTATATCGATGTAGAATATATAGACCTTTGAGTCGGGAATTTGTTCCCTCAGGTAAGTTGCCTGTTTCATTGAAGCAAGACAGCAGACCGCAGAGCAGTAAGGAAGGTGGTTCTCATCTCTTGAGCCAGCGCATTGAACGAAAGCAACTGTCTTTGGCTCTTTCCCATCGCTCGGTCTGAGAATCCTCCCCTTGGTCGGACCGTTAAAAGCGGCAAGTCTTTCCATCATCACGTTCGTGATCACATTCGGATACTTTCCAAAACCAAGATCATCCAACTTAGTGGCATCGTAAGGCTTCCAGCCAGTCGCTATCACAATGGATTCAGCTTTGATTCTTATCGTTTTAGGTTTCATGTTCAAATCAATCGCATCATAGCTGCAAGCTTCAACACACTTGGCGCACTCGAGCTTTTTGCAAACACTGTCATCTATCACGTACTTCATCGGAAACGCTAAGTCATGAGGTAGATAGATGGCTTTTGTTTTGTCCATACCATAGTTAAAATCATTCTCCCTATCAACCGGACAAACCTTAACACACTCGCCACAAGCGGTGCATTTCTCGAGATCGACATACCTTGGATTTATTCTAACATCAACATCGAAGGCTCCTGGCTCTCCGCTTACATCAACAACCTCACTCATCGTTAAGTATTTTATCTTCGGATTCGTTCTTATTCTTCTGAAAATAATTTCCAAGCCGCAATATGGTGGACAAAGTTTCGGGAAATATTGATACATCTGAGCAACTCTGCCACCAAGATATGGATTTTTCTCAATCAAATAAACATCGTAACCGGCTTCAGAGGCTTCCAAAGCAGCACTCAAGCCAGCCATACCGCCCCCAATAACCAAAATATTTCCACTCAGCGCCCCCGACGGAATGCTATCTCTCATATTATGCCTCCCTGTTTTTACCTCTTGGACTCTCCAATGCTATAACTTAAAAGCTTTATCTTATTCGATCTTAACAAGCCAAACTCAATAAATTTTACAAAGTAGGAGGAATACGGTGAAATAAAAAAAGTATCTAGAATGGGGTTTAAAAAAATTGGAGGGTTATCTCTACCCCACTCTCGCATCTTACCGCCTTACTCTGCTACCAGCTGGATGTAAGGTCTTTCAATTATTTCCCATTCCTGGGTTTGTGGGTTGTACCTAACATTAACGAACTTTCTCCAATTGGTATCGTCAAGCTCTGGATAGTCAGATCTGTAGATGTAACCCGGATACCTAGTCTCTTTCCTTGCAAGAACGGTTCTTGCATGTGCTTCAGCCACCCACATCCTGTGGATGTTCTCCCAGCACCTCATCAGCTCGTGGAGATCTTCAGCAGCAAGCTTTTCACTGTCTTCTTTCAGGAACTGGAGATTGTTTAGAAGCTGCTGGAGCAATTTCTCATTTGTGGCATAGAACGTGAAGGCTCCGCCGCAATACTCGCACATCATTTTCTGAAGCCTGAACATGAACATCTTTGGCCTTATGTAGTTCGGATTGATATCTGGCCTGGTTGTTGCATTCTTGAACTCCTCAAAGAGGTTCAGTGGTCTGTAGACTTCCTCCTTAAGCTTCATAATCCTTTCTTCACTGACACTCGGTGTGTAGTCCTTGTTATCCCTCACAAATCTCACAGCGGATTTGGCAGCAATTCTACCCTCCGTAAACGAGCCACTTGAGAACTTATGACCGCTC
>QMZD01000009.1 GCA_003662985.1 Archaeoglobales archaeon
CTCCGCCTTGTAAGGGCGACGTCATAACCGCTAGACCACGAGCCCTCCTTAATGCCTACTAATGCTATCAGCACGTCAGCTATTAAAGTTTAACGATACCCAGCTATCAGGCTGGTGGAAAAAGTTGAACTGTGAGAGGATGGAAGAAAGCAAACTAGAAAATGAGAAATTATGGAAAATTATGGAAAAATTCTAAAATGACCGAAATCAAAGTTAGGGTATGGAAACAAAGGATTACAGATGGCTAGAGAGATATATGGCAGAAAATGGAATAAAGGGGGAAATCATAAAAGCCCCAGATGTTCCCACAGTTGAGAAGGCTGCAAAAAGACTGAACTGTAGCAAGAAACAGATTTTCAAGTCAATCGTTTTCATAAGCGAAAAAGGAGAAGGAGTTATTGGGATAGTTGATGGAGAATCCAGGGTTGATAAAGATAAGCTTGAGAGCATATACGGTGGAAAACTCAGAATCGCAGACAGAGATGAGGTTCTAAGATTGACTGGATTCTCCGCAGGAGGTGTAGCTGCGTTCGGTACCGGCTGTATGGTTTTGGTTGATAAAAACGTAATGAATCAAAGTGTGATATACGGCGGGGGAGGGGACGAGAACCATTTGCTTAAGATTGACCCCAAAGAGCTTTTGAAAGAAGCAAAGATAGTTGATATCAGAAAAGATTGAACACGATATTTGCTTGTAGTTTAACTTAAACTAAAATCAAACCGTCATCTCCCGCAAATCCACCGTTCTTCCTTCTTTATAACTCCTTATAGCAGAGATTGCGACCTCAAGTACATATTTTCCATCTTCTCCGGATGGTGAGGGTTTTTTGCCCTCTTCGATACATCTTAGAAACTCCTCTATCTCATTTCTGAGGGGTTCTTTTTTAGGCACATCAATGCCAAAAATCCCATCGCTTTTTATCAACTCAAGATCCTGAGAAAGATAATCTACTCTCGCTACACTTCCAGTCCCTACAGAGGTAAGCTTCCTTATTTTCTTCGGCGTAAGCCAGTTCGTATTTATTATTCCAGCTCTGTTTCCAGGGAATTTAAGCAATATAGATGCATGATCTTCGCTCGTGTGAAAGCTGTTTCCGGCAATCGTGTAAACCTCTTTCGCCCTTTTTTCATAGATGTACGATATCGTATCGATGTCATGTACTGCAAGATCGATGATTATGCCAACATCCCTTATTCTCGGGGAATATGGACCAACTCTCTCGGCCATCATCGTGAGGATGTCTCCGAGTTCTCCTTTCTTAGCAAGATCCTTCAAAACAAGGATGGCAGGGTTGAATCTCTCAATATGGCCAACCATCATCTTGACCTTGTTTTTTCTTGCCTCCTTGATTAATCTCTCAGCATTCGTAATCGAATCGGCAATCGGCTTTTCCACAAGCATATGAACTCCATGCTTTGCTGCAACAACGCCAACGTCAACATGGAGGCTTGTTGGGACTGCTATGCTTACCGCATCAACCTTTTCGAGGAGTTCGATGTAATCAGTATAAAATTTAGTCTTGAAGGTGTTTGCAACCTCTTTTCCTACATTCTCGTTTATATCGGAAACTCCGACAAGGTTGACTGTATCGATTTCACTATAGACCCTCGCATGATGTTTTCCTATTGCCCCTACTCCAATGACGCCCACATCTATCATTTGCTCACCTTGTAGTGACCCGTACACAATTGTCGCGAAATATAAATAAATCTTTCGATTATAAAAAAATACTTATCATTATGAGTATATCATTATCATCAGACGACTTTGTTTTTATTTTCTCCTCATCATCATATATTTCACAAACTATATTTAATTTTAAATACTAACTGTAATTGGCAGCCAGCGGGAAATGCTAGGTTCACAAATGGCAGAAGAACATCCCGCTCCTCTGCCTCCTCTTGTCCGACCTTAGCACCCGACACTGGCTGCCTAAAGAATTTTTATAAAAAACTATATATCTTTTAGAACTTTTTTGAACTCCTTAATGAAATCCCCGATAACCTCCTCAGTCACATGGGGCATGATAACAAATCTTATTGCCCTTGGATTTCTTATTGTAGAGATAACCCACCTTCTACTCATCAAATTCTCCTTTATCCTTTCAGCTTTTTCAGTTTTAAAGCTAACGACGTTCATAACTGGATCGATAACGGGTTCAAAACCCAAAGCTCGCATCTCTTCAACCAGGAGTTTCGTATTTTTAATACACTCACTAACGATTTCCTTCATCCCTTCAAAACCAAGGGAATACAAGACAGCAAAAGCAGAGGCGACCCCTGTACCTGGTCGGGTTCCAGTTAGTGTATACTGGGTTCTTGTTGTGAGATAGGGTGTTTCAACCTCAAGGGCACGCAAGTATCTTTCGTTTCTGAAAAGGATGCCTCCAGAAGGTATAGTAGCCATGCCCATCTTGTGAGGGTCGATCGTTATCGAAGATACACCCTCAAGCTGAAAATCAAACGGATATGGGTCATCCATGAAGGGAATCACAAGTCCACCGAAGGCGGCATCAACGTGCATCTCTATCCCTTTCTCAATGGCAAGCTCTGAAAGCTCCACAAGCGGATCTATTTGCCCGAGTTCAGTTGTGCCGGCTATCCCAACCAATGCAACGGTATTCGAGTCGATGAGCGATTCGACTTCTGCTACGTTAACCCTGTAATCATCGTCCAGCGATGCTCTCCTCACCTCTACACCGAGTATATCCCCAATTTTTTCAAAAGAAAAGTGAGCAGACTTTGGTATAACTATGTTAGGTTCCTTCGGGTTTTTTATTTTATTTCGCATGAGATTTCGTGCTGCCCTAACCCCCTGAATGTTCGCTTCCGTTCCACCAGATGAAATGTATCCTGCCACGTTGGGGTTATGGAGTATTTTACCCAGAATCTCCAGTAGTAAACCTTCAAGCTCCCTTGTACCCTGAAATATGCCCGGATCCCCGAGATTCGTCTCTATGAAAAGCTCATGCGCCTTCAACGCTAAGGGGTGCGGAGTTGTGCACATCGAACTCAAAACCCGTGAATAGGGAATGTCCTCTTTCCTAAAAGAGGCTAACCTTTCTTCAACCTCAGACACCCTTTCGTTGCTAGGCATACCCAAGTTATCATCTCCATAAGTTTTCACTTACCGAAAAGCAATGGTCTTAAATAGATATCCATCCAAGCCTTTTTGTGTTCGCCGCCATACTTGCAGGAGGCAAGGGGAGAAGACTTGGAGGAGTTGAAAAGGGGATCCTGAAAGTGGGAGGAAAAAGAATAATTGAGTATATCCTCGAATCGCTCGAGGATTTTGAAAAGGTGATCGTCTGCAGGGATGAAGATCAATCCAAATTGTATTCCAAATTTGATTCCACAATTACCGACATTTTGAAGGGTATGGGACCATTAGGCGGCATCCACGCAGCTCTCAGCCATTTCAACGACAATGTGCTTGTTGTTAGCACAGACATGCCTTTCTTGAATCGTGAGGTTTGCAAAGTGCTTTATGAGGAATGCAGAAACGCAAACGCAGTCATACCTATGTGGGAAGATGGGAAATTCGAGCCTACGCTTGCAACTTACTCTACAAAAGTTAAACCGGAGATAGAAAGATGCTACAGGCTAAAAGAGAGAAGGGTTATAAAAGCCATCGAAAGACTTGATGGAGTGAAGTATTATCCGATAGAGAAATTTAGAAAATATGATAAGGAGCTTCTAACTTTTATGAATATCAACACACCTCAGGATCTGGAGAAAGCAGAAAAAATTATGGCAAAAAGAGGGTTTAGAGGGTTTTAAAATGTTGATCGATAGATTTAACAGGAAAATAACAAATTTGAGAATCTCAGTGACTGACAAATGTAATTTGAATTGCTTTTACTGCCATAAGGAGGGTTTTCTCAGCAAGGGATGTGATGAGCTTTCACCCGGGGAAATAGCCACGATAGCCCAGGCATTTAAAGACTTGGGGATAAAGAAGGTTAAGATTACTGGAGGTGAGCCACTAGTAAGGAGGGACATCGTCGAGATCATTACTGAAATGCCCAAATTCGAAGAAATATCCATGACCACCAACGGAATTCTTCTTGAAAGGTATGCAATGGATCTAAAAGAGAGTGGTTTAAACAGGGTTAACGTAAGCTTAGATTCATTGGTACCTGAAAAATACAGGAAACTCAGTGGAGGAGGGAAGCTTGAGTATGTCCTCGCAGGATTGGAAGCTGCTGTAGAAGCGGGCCTTGTTCCGGTAAAGGTAAACATGGTTGTGATGAAGGGAATAAATGAGGACGAGGTTGATGACATGATCCACTTCCTTTCAAAGTACAACAGAGATGATGTAAAGGTGATTCTGCAGTTAATTGAACTTTTAAAGCTTCCAGGACTCGAGAACTACTGGTTTGATATCGGTTGTATTGAAAAAAGAATTTCAGCCGTTGCAAAGGATGTTAGAGTAAGAAAAATGCAAAAAAGAAGACAATACCTGCTTGATGAGGGAGCGGTTGAATTTGTAAGACCCATGGACAATACAGAATTCTGTTACAACTGCAACAGGATCAGAGTTACGTGTGATGGAAAGATTAAGCCTTGTCTCCTCAGAAACGATAATCTTGTTGATGTGAGGGGGCTTAAGGGAGAAGAATTAAAACAAAAAATTCTGGAGGCTGTAAGTCTTAGAGAACCATACTTCCGCGGGAAAGTTGAGGTTAGAAGCACAATCAAGGATAGGATTAAGGATTATGCAGTTAGAGGTGATTTGGTTGAAGGAAGTGGAAATTGACGTGAGACTTTTGATAGATGGAAAGGAAATTCCCTTGAATCCCTACGTCCAGCAGGTTTTTGGAGTCGTTATCAGGGGACTGATTTCAACTCTTAAAGGTGTGGATGAGAACTGGAATCATGCAGAGTTAATCTTAGACAGATGATCGGGATGAAAACATGAATGAAAAAGCAGCTGTAAGAGAGTCTCTCTCACGGGTGAAAGAGTACATTCCCGGAAAAGACATCGAATACGTCAAAAAAAGGTACGGGCTAGATAGAGTTGTAAAACTTGCCTCCAATGAGAACCTTTACGGTGCAAGCCCAAAGGCAATTGATGCCTTTAAGGACTTCAAGGACTTACATCTGTATCCTCCTCCCCAGCCAGAAGAGTTGATTGAAAGGATTTCCAAGTATACTGGAGTGGAAGAGAGCAAAATTGTGATTGGCTCGGGAATCGATGGAATTCTTGAGGGCATATTCAATATTTTTCTCGAAAAAGGAGATTCCGTTTCTATTTCTCCACCCACATTTCCCTACTACATCACGCTTGCCACGATTCACGATGCAAAGATTGAAAGACTAGAAAGGGACGAAAGTTTCAACATCAAGGTATCGAACAGCCCAAAATCAAAAATCACGCTGATCTGCTCTCCAAACAATCCAACCGGAAATCTTGAGAGAGGTGAAACTGTAAGGGAGATAGTTGAGGAAAGTCAAGGGATCATTTTCATTGATGAGGCCTACGTTGAATTTTCATCCTCAGATCTTCTGGAATTCACAGAATACGAGAACGTCATCCTTGCAAGAACTTTTTCGAAGGCTTTTGGCCTCGCCAATCTACGAATAGGATATGCAATAATGCCAGAATGGGTTAAAAAGGAGTACCTTAAGGTCACAACTCCCTTCCCAGTCTCAACACCAGCGATAAAGGCAGCCTGTGCAGCTTTGGATGATCTTGAGTACATGAAATCGACAGTTGAGAGAATCAAAAGAGATAGAGAAAGAGTATTCAAGGAACTTTTAAACTTTGGAGCCGAAGTTTACCCTTCCGAGGCCAACTTCCTCTTCATGAGAGTAACTCCATCCTTCTGCGACGAGATGATGAAGAGAGGCGTGATAGTGAGGGATTGCTCATCCTTTGTTGGCTGCAGGAAAGGAGATGTCAGGGTTTCAATTGGAAGAACTGCTGACAACGAATATTTCCTCGAGAAGGCTAAGGAAATCCTTGGTCAGGACAGGTAAGAAGATGATCGTCGCTTTAAGTGGCACCCCCGGGACGGGTAAAACAAGTGTGGCGGACCATCTTTCGAGTTTTTACGAGGTGAGATCAGTCTCAGATCTAGCAAAAAAAATGGATTGTATTCTGGATGAGGAGGATGAAAACGGTAAAGTGCTTGTGATCGACACGGAATGTCTTTCCAAAAAAATCTCTTCTTTTCGAGGGAAGTATAAAGACGAAGTTCTCGTTATCGAAGGACATCTCGCCCACCTTCTTCCTTCCGATGTTATCATTGTGCTGAGATGCAATCCGATAAAGCTGAAAGAGAGGCTTTCGAAAAAGGAATGGACAACAGAGAAGGTTCTTGAAAACGTGGAGGCTGAGCTTCTCGATGTGATTCTGGTAGAGGCATTGGAAACTTCAAACAATGTTTACGAGATTGATACATCCGATAAAACAATAAAGAAGGTATCAGAGATAGTTGTCGAGATCATCGAGGTTGTTAAAAGAGGCAAAGAGCTGAAAAACTTCAAACCCGGAAAAATAGACTGGATTGCTGAGGTTGGAGAGAAAGTGGACGAGATAACCAGAGCCTAGAATTCGAAATTAAAAGTTGAAGAGTTTAGAGTTCAAAGATCCAAATTCCAAGTTATCTTTTGCAGATTTCAATGAAGTTCCTATAAAGTTCTTCACCATAATCGGTATGATAAACCTCCGGATGCCACTGAACACCATAGATTGGTTTTTTCGGATGTCTTATAGCTTCATACCTGCAAACATCAGATGTTGCCAGATGTTTGAAGTCCTCCGGTATTTCCTTAACTTCATCCGCATGGCTCGCCCAGACCTTCAGCGTTTCGGGCATTCCCTCAAAAATCGGATCGGGTTGTAGAATTTTGACATGAACTTCCGCGTAACCTCCTACATTTCCGGTATCCACTCTCCCTCCGAAGTGTTCTGCAATTATGTGGAGGCCCAGACAGATGCCAAGAATAGGTATATCAAGTTCATCCAAGTAGAGGGAGGAGTTGCCCGCCCTTTCAATCGTTGGTCCTCCCCCAAATACGAGCCCATCCAAATCCTTTAGCTCCTCAACGGGTGTATCATTCTGAATTAGCTTCGTTTCAACTCCCAAATCCCTCAGCGTTCGCTGGATGAGATGATTGTACTGCCCATAATTATAGACGACATATATCTTTGCCATCAGGTTAGGTGTGCGAATTCTAAACTTGAATTTTGTGGTCATCGCTAGACGCTTTGGCTTTTAACACATTATTAAATGTTATAAGTAAAATAATTAAGTAAAATAATTTAGGTTGTGAAGTATTCAGAATTAAAAATGAGATAGAAATTTCCTTATGCTTCCAGAAAACGTTGGAGTGATTAAAGAACGTTAGCCTAGATGCCACTTTTGTAACTCCGTTTATGACCTTACGTACCTTTTCTCCGAATATCCGACGATGAAAAAGACAAAGAAGGACACTGCAAAAACCCATACGGAAGCTGGAATTCCAAGAGGATTGCTCTTCATATAAAACAAAGCTAACGCAGTTGAGAAACCAGAGATGAGTGTAAGACTAGCCGTAATTTTTCCTCCTACCTTCCAATGGAAAACACCTAAAATGAGGGGGAGCTGACACAAAAGCAGAGTTGAGCTTAGTACTGAAAGTTCCACAATATAACCCGGTCTCTGGAGGGCGAAGATCGTGATGGCTATCGTTAGTAAGACTATCAACATCTTTCCCGTGAATATCCTTTCACTCCCGAAGAGATCCCTTGAGATCATGGACGCAAGGGTCAAAACGATGGAGTTCGCAGTCGTGATCGCTGCCGCAAAAATGCTCAGTGAGAGGAGAACTCCAAGCGATGGGGGCATCATCCCAAGCAGAGTCGGTGTAACAGCATCCCTGTCCTTTATCAGTGGAAAGCTCCCCAATTCCGTCATAACCCTCAGTTCCAACCCTAAAAAAGTAACCAAGATCGTATAGATGAGACCAAATGTTCCGAAAAGGATGACCATTCTTTTAACAGCATGCTCGCTCTCTGGAATATAGAGACGCTGGAAAACTTGAGGATTCGTGAGAGCAAAGAAAAACCATGGGACTGTAAGCGAAATAAATCTTAAGGGCGTCCATATCCGATTCGGAACCGTAAGAAGCTCGCCGAGCTTTGGAACCTCCTGAGTGAAAGAGATCCCGGAGAACCCAAAGGTGTTAACCCAGATCACAGCTGATACAGCTAGAACGAGCATGAAAATACCCTGTACAGCATCCGTCCAGGCAACTCCCCTCAGCCCACCAAGAAACGCCCAGAAAGCTATTAGAATTGCAGCGAGAAAAATCCCGTTCATGAAGCTTATTCCAGAATTCTTTTCAATTATCAGTGCCACCCCAATTAGCTGAACGGAGATGTAAGGAATTAAGGCTATGGAAACTATTATCGCCATTATTTTCGGCACCATTGCCCCGTATCTTTCCGAAATCATGTCACCAGGGGTTATGTATCCCCCATCTTTCCCCAGTTTCCATATCCTTGGAGCGTAATAAGAAAGGAGTAGGAGCGTACCAACCAAGTAGAAAAGCTCAAAACCAAAAGCTCCAACGCCTGAAGCATAACTCAATCCAACCAGACCCACCATCATGAAAGCGGAATACGTTGTTGCAGCATAGGTCAAGGCTGAAATCGCTCCACTAACTCTCCTTCCACCGATGTAGTAGTCTTCCTGGGTCCTTATACCTTTCCTTGCATAGATCGCAATTGCCGTTCCTATAATAGCATAAACGATGAAAGCAAGTATGTAAAGCATTTTACCACCTCGAAAGGGCTATGTAGATGAGATAAATCGAAGCTACACAACACCAGTAAACGTAAGTAAGCATGTCGTGGCTTTTGATGAGCACGAAAGGTACGATCATTGCTAATATTACCACCAAACCTTCCAGAAGTTTCATCGAACATATGTTCGATAAAAACAGAATAAAAGGTTTTTGATTTTTAGATTTAGATTTCTAAAATTCTCACATTGCTCCAGCTTTTTGGTGGCTTATTGATTGACAGTTATTTAACTCTAACTCTTTAAACTCTTTAAATTTTTAACTTTTAAAACTAAACCGGTTGTAAGATTTATATTGCAATAATCCAGAATATCTCTGTGCTTGCAGAAGAGAAGATAATCAGATTGCTAGACGACGTCAAAGAAGATGGAATTCTGCAAAGTGAAATTCCTAGAATTCTGAACCTCTCCAAATCGACCGTGTCTGAAATTCTGAGTGATCTTGAATCCAGAGGGGAGGTGATAAGAAAAGGAATTTCAGCACGCTCTTATAGAGTTTGGAAAGCTAAATATTTTCCTTCTCCTTTTCCAGGCCTCCTTAGACTGGGAATCCTTAAATCTACAGAGTATGCATACCTAATCATTGCAGCTTTAAAGAACAACGTCATCGTTAAGCTATTTGACGATCCCATTGATCTAACAAGAGCTCTAAGTCAGGGAAGGGTTGATATGGCTGCCAGCCCACTCCTAACTCAGGTGATTATGGGTATTTTGATGAAAAATTTCAAAATTTTTAGGATTGTCGCAAAGAACGGGAGCGGAATAGTCTTTTCAAATTCCAAAACCGGTATCTTTGGAACAACAGAGATGTCAACGATGGATCGAAATCTGAGGAAATTCCTAACAAGGCATGGTGGAAAAAGAGTTCATGAGAGGGTTCACTACTTCAACTCACCTAAAAGCATGATCGAGAGTCTGAAAAGCGGGGAAATCGAGGGATTGGCGATATGGGAACCTTATTTAACGATGCTAAAAGAGGATGGTTTTGAGATCAGACACTTCAATGAGGTTCTGGGAGACTTCATCTGCTGTTCTCTAGCCGTAAACGTTGAATCATTGGATATAAACGGAGAGAAAATAGAAAATTTCCTTAACTCATACGACGAAATCTGTAACAAGGAGTTTGAAGAGGAAGAACTAGATCTTTTGGCCAGTGTGCTGCAATTCGATCGAACACTCATAGAAAAATCGATCAAAAATTACCGATTCTGTCCAAGAACCGATATCGATGAAATTAAAGCTTACATAAGGGAGTCTGGAATTAATTTAAGCGAAGAAAGCCTTTCAGGTGTACTTGATATCAAATATCTAAGCTAACGATACTTCAAGAGCTTTGAAGAGGTTAAAATCGGGATGAAAGGAATCTTTTTTGATGTGAAAAAATCGGATGCTCCCTCTTCTCTATCAACTACAACGAAACAGCTTTTACTTCACCTCCCTTTTCCTGAACTCTCTCGACAACTGAATGGGCAGAACTTCCAGTTGTTGTGACATCCTCTATCACGAGGATCTTATCACCTTCCTCAAGATCCCCTATCATATCGGATTTTACTCCATAATCCTTCTTTACCTTCCTAAAAATCAGATACGGCTTTCCCGTCTTTAAAGACAGAGACACCGCCAGTGGAACCCCACCAAGCTCCACACAGGCAATCTTCTCATATTCTAAAGATTTCTCCTTGGTTTTTATCTCAATCATTTCCGCGATCATTTTTAGGATGTCTGGATGACTCGATGCCTGTTTGATATCGATATAGTAATCGCTTTTCCTTCCCGAAGACAGAACAAATTCTCCGAATTTCAACGATCCAGCTTCGATCATCCGTTTAATCAAGGATTCTTCCAGAGAGGCCGTTGAACCTTCCATGATCTCCATGCGATTAACTCTTCCAATCAATTTTTAAAACTTACCAAGGAACGTCCTTAAGTCCAAGCTTAAAGGCTATATAATTCGTCAAAAGATGGAGGGCGGGCGTGATTATGAAAGCCGCTATTATAACATCTAAAGTGAACAGATAACTAAAAAACGGAGAGAACGAATAGGCGAACAAAAAAGCGAAAACCAAAAATGTCAGCTGATCAAAAAAGGGAAAGGCTTGTCCTCTTTCTATCCCGATCCTTCTTTTGATGAAGCTCCCTACCAAGTCTCCGGTCAGGGATCCTATGGAAAGGGAGACTATCAAAACGAAAGCGTCCATAAATGATAATAAAGAGAAAAAAGCCAATCCAAAGAACTTCTCAAGATTGAATTGAATTGTTCCACAAAGTATACCTCCAAGAACTCCAAAAATAAAGCCCCTTATCGTCTTTCCATCACCCAAAATTCTTTTTCCATCAATGAAATTTTTCCCAAGATCGATCGGCATTCCACCTCCAAAAACTACCGCAAAATTGTTGGGAGTGTAAGCTGGAATGAGAAGCCATATCGTTTTAAGTAGGAGATAGAGCATAAAAGCGAATAACGAAAGCTTGATATATCTCTTTCGGCTTTATTGAAAATATGGGTAATTCTTATTTGTCTGATATAAAATTAAATAATGGTTTTAGGAGGTATAATTATGGAGGTTAGATCAAAATCGAAGCTAAAACCTGAACTTGAACTACCCTATAAGACCACCTCCCTTTGCCCTGAATGTCTTAAGATTATCTCAGCTGAAGTTTACAGTGAAAATGGTAAAGTTATGATTCGTAAAACCTGCCCAGAGCATGGAGAGACTGTTGAAGTTTACTGGAGCGATGTTGAGCTTTTCAAAAAGGCATACAGGTTTGCTCATGATGGTCCGGGTATTGAGAACCCGATTATCGATGATTCGAGATGTCCCTTTTCCTGTGGTCTCTGCAAGATCCATAAGAGCCAGACGGCTCTGTTAAACATAGTCTTAACCAACAGATGCGATCTTGCATGTTGGTACTGCTTTTTCTATGCTAGAAGAGCGGGCTATGTCTACGAACCAAGCCTTGAACAGATAAGAGAGATGATAAGAGTTGCAAGGAGTATAAGGCCAGTACCAACAAATGCTGTCCAGCTAACCGGTGGAGAGCCAACATTAAGGGATGATTTAATTGATATAATAAAGATGATCCGAGGGGAGGGCATCGACCACATTCAACTAAACACAAACGGGATTAAACTGGCCAAAGAGCCTGACTTTGCCAGAAAAGTCAGAGAGGCTGGTTGTAATACCGTTTATCTCTCCTATGATGGTGTTGATGAAAAAACCAATCCGAAAAACCATCCAGAAATTCCACAGATCCTTGAAAACTGTAGAAGAGCTGGACTGGGTATAGTTCTGGTTCCAACAGTGATTAAAGGTGTTAATGATCACCAAGTTGGAGACATAGTTAAATTTGGGGCAAAGAACATCGATGTTATAAGGGGAGTTAATTTCCAGCCAGTCAGCCTGGTAGGAAGCATGCCCAGGCGAGAAAGGGAAAAGGTAAGGATAACGATCCCCGATGTGATAATCGGCATAGAAGAGCAGACGAATGGAGAAATAAGCAGGGAAGATTTTTACCCAGTTCCCAGCGTTGCTCCAATCTCACATTTCGTTGAAGCTCTCACAGGGGTTCCGCAGTACGAGTTAACAACTCATTGGGCCTGTGGAATGGCAACTTATGTTTTTGTTGACGATGACGGAAAACTTATCCCAATAACCAGATTTATAGACGTTGAGGGGCTCTTCGAATATCTAGAAGAAAAGGCTGAAGAGCTAAAACGCAGTAGGATAAGAAAGATAAAGGCATTAAAAGGACTTATAGACCTCAGAAAATTTGTTGATCAGAGTAAAGCACCCAAAGGATTCGATATTAGCAAGATACTCTTCGATGTGCTTGTTAAACACGATTACTCTGCCTTGGGTGAATTCCACGCAAGGTCGCTTTTCATAGGAATGATGCATTTCCAAGACCTATACAACTACGACATAGAGAGGGTCAAGAGGTGCGAGATTCATTATGCCACGCCGGATGGAAGAATAATACCCTTCTGCACGTTCAACGTGATCCCAGAGATTTACAGAGACAAAATCCAGGCAGAATACGGTATTCCGATCGAAGAGTGGGAGGAAAAAACTGGTAAGAAGTTGAAGAGCGAAATTTACAGAGTCGTGAAAAAGCCAAGGGACTGAAAGAGGGAGGAGGAGAGACATTTGAGGGACTTGAAAGAGCTGAGAAATCTGAAGAATTTGAAAAGTTCGAAGGTTTTGAGGGGCTTTTTCATCGGAAGGTTCCAACCATACCACTACGGGCATCATGAGGTGATAAAAAATATAATAGAGAAAGTCGATGAACTGATAATAGGAATCGGAAGTGCTCAGGAGAGTCATGAGCTTGAAAATCCATTCACAGCTGGAGAGAGAATTCTAATGATCTCTGCTGCCTTGGATGAACTAAACATCAAAAAGAAAGTTTACATAATCCCTCTTGAAGACATTTACCGGAACAGCCTCTGGGTATCCCACGTCTGCTCTATGGCACCTCCCTTTGAGGTTGTATTCTCAAACAATCCCCTTGTTGTCAGACTCTTTCTGGAAGCTGGGGTGAAGGTATTCAACACGGCGATGTACAACAGGGATGAATATCAGGGGACAGAGATAAGGAGGAGGATGCTTGAAAACGAGGAATGGGAATCCCTCGTCCCCCCATCCGTTGTCAAAATAATAAAGGAAATTGATGGTCTGAGGAGAATTCGAGAGATTGGCGGAAAAGAGATTGGAAACGGAGTCATCATTGGTTCAAAATCCAATCTTAAATCCCCTATGATCGCTGAAGAAAGCCAAGAAGAGAAAAAGTATGAATAGAGACAAGGGTTAAAAAAGACATCCAAGTATGGAATTGGTAGTGATCGATCTTAGAGACACGGATCTCTCACCCTTTTTCCTTGCTCATTTAGAGGATGGGGTTATTGTAAAAAGTGGCTTTTCCAGTAGAGAGTTGGAGGAGAGCATAAGAACTCCAGTTGCGAGGAAGCTAAGAGATGATCTCTACGCATACTTTTCAGGTAAAAAAATCGACTTCAATTACGCCGTAAGACTTTCTGTGCCGGAGTTCACCGCAAGAGTTCTGTCTGAGGTTTCAAAAATTCCGTATGGGAAAACAAAAACATACAAAGAAGTGGCAGAGAGGCTGGGCACAAAGGCATACAGGGCTGTTGGAGGGGCCTTAGCAAGAAATCCGATTCCTGTAATTATTCCATGCCATAGAGTCATTGGAATGAAAGATCTAGGGGGATACATGGGTGGTAAGGAATCGGGAATCAGGATAAAGAGGATTCTTCTTGAGATCGAAGGTCATCGGCTCTAATTTTGAATTAAGATTTAAAGATTAAAGATTTAAAAGATTTAAGGTTTCCACAACTCATTCAAATTTTTTCTACCGATAAAACTCTCTTCCCAGACAGTACAATTTCATAACCGCCTCCATCAACTTCTAAAGTTATTACTACATGATCCGGATCCTTTATTTTTTGTCCGTTTTCGTACAGGACGTACTTAGCAAAATTTGCAGTGAATTTTTTATCATCCAATTTTTCATTCTTCAATAACTCTTGAACCCTCGAATCGTTCAAAGCCATCGCCAAATACTTTTGTTTCTCCTCTTCCGTCATTTTCTCCTCCTTTAAAGACTTCCCCCAAGGAGTTATCGTCTCTATTCGAATCACTTTCTCATGTAGCAAATCGTAACATACTTCATAAGCTCCCGACGGAGTGAGAACATGTATCTCAAGAATTGTTTTATTTATGCAGTAGTTGATGCCATTGTATTCCTCTCCGATTTTTTGCTTTATTTCCTCACTTTGAAGAATTGTGTTGATCAGAGAATCGCCTATTAAGGGCTCTCTAAAATCTTTTCTAAGGTATATAACTTCCTTCTTTTCAGAATCTACAGTTAAATGAAGGAGTAGTCCCGGCTTATCTGATCTTCCAACTGATA
>QMZD01000010.1 GCA_003662985.1 Archaeoglobales archaeon
GGCTATGACAGGACCGATATTGGATATTGCCGAGACTATGTACTCCTGCTGCTCCTTTAAACTCTTCTTCGTCTTTCCTGTGTGAAGGACAACCTCCCTAGCTTTAAGTTCTTGCTCCCTCCTCGCTATAGCCATCAGAATTTCTGCTGTTTCTTTAGATGATTTCGTCTGGATTATGGGGATGCCGAGGTCAACGACTATTGCAGCTAATGCCCCCCTGATCGCATTAGGATGCAGCCTACCGTAGAGCTCTCCCTCTATTATCAAGACTGGTCTCGAATAGCTCTTTCTTAAGTTAAGAAGCTGGGAAAAAAGATCTCTTTCACCTTTTATAAGGCTCTCAATGAAATCATCAGACGTCTTTCTCTCCACGGCCACTCTATCACTCAGAACGTAGTCGGCAACCTCGAGGTTCTTTACTTTCAGCTCAACGTTCGAGTACAGCTCCTTTACCACACCACTCTTCATTTCCCTCGAATCCACGTAGATCAAGATGTTCTTCGCCTTTTCAGCTTCTTTTTCCAATTCATTCGAGGTTTCAAAGTGGAAAAGGGTACTCTGTCCCTTTCTTTTCATGCTTTCCTTTATCCTGTAGATCTGATCGTACATCATTCTTTCCTTCCTCAGACTGCTCCAGTAATATACCTCATCCCTTGTCCCTTTTGTAATCAGCACAACTATCTTCCCCTTTCTCGCCCTTCCAGTCCTTCCTTTCCTCTGGATCGTTCTTATCTCTGAGGGGACAGCCTCGTAAAAAATAACGAGATCCGTTGATGGAATATCCAATCCTTCCTCGCCTATCGATGTCGCAACGAGAACGTTGAATTCACCTTCTCTGAACTTCGATAACACCTCCACCTGCTCCCTCTGCTTCATTCCGCGATCATCAACTCTATTCGATTGCCCGATGAACTTCGATGCTCTAACCCCTTCAATCCTGTTTATTTCATTGACTAGGGTCTCGGCGGTATCTCGATAGCTACAGAAAACGATTATTCTTGTGTCGTCCGCTATTTCATCCTTTATTATCTCTTTCAGCTTCTCCAGCTTGGGATGATCTACTCTGCAATTCAGGGCTTTTAACATAGCTTCGCGAAAGACAGTATCTGACAAAAGATTTTTCGCCGCTCTACTCCCTCCTCTCGCCTTTCCTTCCTTTATAAGCCTCCTCAGATAATTTTTAACGGCCTCAATGCCCTGAGTTTCAATCAGCTCGATTCCATGGGAGATTTTCAGAATCTCTGCCATAATCGATATCGCTTCGAAAATAGCCGGATCCTTGCTTTCCATCGCCTCGGCATGCATAGCTTCTTGCAGAGCAAGTAGTTCACGCTTCGATAGATCCGGACTGGCGTTAAAACCGAGACTTTCAAGCCTCTTAAATCTAAGCCTAATTGCCCTCTCAAATTTTTCCCTCACTTCCTTAAGCTCCTCGGGCATATCAACTTTAATCCACTCGATCTTTTTACCATGAACGTAGGGCCTGACATCGATGTCGTGTTCCGTTCTGATCTCGATCTCCTCTATTCCAAGATTCTCCACAACTTCTGTTATCCTCTCAACATCGCTTCCAGGAGAGGCGGTGATTCCAAGTATAAGCGGATTTTCAGCCTCTTTGAGGTATCTTTTAGCAATGAAAACATAGGAATAGTTCCCAACAGCCCGATGGGCTTCATCAAAGGTAACATGCACGACATTCTTTAAAAAGAACTTTCCGGAGACTATATCGTTCTCTATCACCTGAGGGGTTGAAACTATTACCTTAGCTTTTTCGTACAGTTCCTCTCTTTTCTCGGGTGCAATCTCACCGGAAAGGGAAACTATCTCCTCAGGATCGAGCCTGAGATTCTTTCTCAGAAAACTTGCGTGCTGCTCAACCAGAGGCTTGGTAGGAGCAAGAAAAAGGGCTTTTCCATCAAAATTGAGAAGTCTTGAGGCTATGACATACAAAGCGATAACGGTTTTTCCCAATCCTGTGGGAAGTACAACGAGGGTGTTTTTCATTAAAGCCGTTGCGGCAATTGAAACCTGGTATGCTCTTCTCTCTATCGCTTTATCTTTGATGAGCGGATGGCTAATGTATTCAATTTCAGCAAAGGTGAATTTCTTTGAGTTTAAACTCTCCACGGATGAAGGAGAGCAGAAGAATATAAAAGGTTTAGGGGGTGTTTGAAACTGGATTCTATTAATGGTGGGATTGGCTATTATACCAATGGACGCATACTTTTATTCCAGAAAATGTAATAGATTCTTGTGCAGTGCAACTTAATCAAACAAGGGTTCGAACGAGGTTCGTGTGATGTTAAGGTCAACGACAAGGTTAAGCGGGCATGTGAGGCTACGTTAAAATTCAATGGCACTTGGCATCGGCTCATCAAGTCTATCCATCTCTCTCGGCCCGAGGACTACCTCAGCATCTACCAGAGCGGTTGCAATCATAGCTGTTTGAAATGCCACTCTTGGTATTTCACGCAGATTGCAAATGGGTATTGGCTTTCGACAGATCAGATTGCTGAGACCGCTGAAGAATACGAGAAAAGTGTTACAGTGAAAGAGCCGAGAAAAAGGGCTACAATGTGGCATGCAACAGACCTTTGCAGACATTGCGGCAGTTGTGTTTTAGTTGGCAGGAGGGGAGAGCTTTGCCCAAAGAAGCTGTCACCTGAGCAAATAGTATGGAGTCCCCAAGGATACGGGCCGGCAAGAAACATAGTCGCCTTTACCGGGGGCGATATCGTTTGCAAAGCTGAGTTTTACGCTGAGGCTGCCGAAAAGATAAAAGAGAAGACAAAGCTGTGGGTTCTGATAGAAACAAACGGATACGGATTAACTCCCAAAAATTTGGATCTACTGGCAAATATGGGAGTCGACAGCTTCTGGCTGGACATCAAAGCATACAACGAAGAGATCTATAGAAAACTGTGCGGAACGACCAATCGCTGGATTTTAAAAACTCCTGAGTGGATCGTTGAGAGGGAATTCGTTTTAGAGATCTGCATGCTTTACGTCCCACATTGGATTGAGATCGATCAGCTAAAAGCCGTTGCAAAGTTAATTGCCGATATCGACGAGCGGATACCTTTCACAATTCTCGCATACTTCCCGGAGTATAAGATGAAGGTAAGAAGTCCGAACTTAATGGAAATGATTCAGGCTTGTTTGGCCGTTAGAGATGCCGGAATCAAAAACGTCAAGCTCGGAAACTTGGGTGTGTTTGCAAAGAGCGATGAAGAGGTAAATCTTTTGTTTGGAGTTCTTGGGGATGAGATTCTATAATTTAGGATACTGCCTGCATTTTCCTCACCGTATGGGCCATTCTGTGGATTGTGGTCAGAATCCCCAAGAAGGCTATAATCGCAAGGGTTGCAAAATACTGCTGAAGAAGTAAGCCGATCATTATTATCGCCAACCTCGTGTCCCTGCTGCCTATACCAACCTTACATTCAACGTTATACGCTTCCGCCATCGCCCGTGAGATGCTCACGCCAAAGGAGCCGATTATAGCAAGTATCCCGATTGCCCAAAGGTCTGAGGGGTTTAAACCTACGATACCTATGATGATGGCAGCATCAACGAACCTGTCGAAAATTCTGTCCAAATACCCTCCCAAAGCAGTGACTCTGCCAGTCAATCTGGCGAGATCACCGTCTGTACAGTCTAGAATTTGCGAAATGAAGATGATGATGACCCCTTCAAAAATTCTCCCATAGTATATAATTAATCCGGCCAAGATTCCGATTGCAGAAGCTATGATAGTGATGAGATTGGGGCTGACATTATATTTTGAGAGAAAACGAGCAAGAGGCCTAGAAAACCTCCGATAGACCATTTCTGTCAGAAAATAATCCCATTTAATAAAATCACCTCCCAGTGGGTAAATCTTAAATAATCTGACATTTAAATGTTTTTATGGAGGCTGTTATCCTAGCAGCGGGTTATGGTTCTAGGCTTGGTTACGTCACCGATAATATCCCCAAGTCACTTATCACCATCGGTGGTAAAACCCTGCTGGATAGGACTTTAAAAATACTCAGAAAAAACAACGTTAGAGATATCGTAATCGTTACCGGATACAGGAGAGATAAAATCCTTGAGCATCTAAAGGAGAAATACTACCTCAACATAAATTTCGTTCATAATCATGATTACGATACAACAAACAATATTTACAGCCTCTATCTGGCAAAAAAAGCCCTGTCAGGAGGTGATTTCTACATCATCAATTCCGACGTTCTCTTTCATGAAAGAATCTTTCAGCATCTCCATGCCAGCAGAAAGAAGGGGCTTGTTCTGTCGGTTGATACAACGAAGAAGCTAACAGATGAGTCGATGAAGGTTGTTTCAATTGGAGAAAGGCTCATCTGGATAAGCAAGAAGATACCCATCCAAGAAGCTTCAGGGGAGTACATCGGGCTCGCAAAGGTAACCGAAGAGGAACACGCTAAGCTTTTCAGATCGCTGAAACATGTCATGAAAAATAAAGGTGTTCACGTTTTTTACGAGGATGCTTTCCAGCACATGATGGATACGGGCAGCAGCGTTACCTACGAGCCAACAAGGGGTCTTCCATGGATAGAAATCGATACCCTCGAAGATCTAAGGATAGCAAGAGAAAAAGTATATCCGAGAATAGTGAGGGCTAAATATCAGTAGAAAGATTATTTTTCCGCAGATACGACGTTCCTTTGATTCCATTATTTTATTTTATCTACGTCCACTGACAGAAGATCTGATGCTTCTTTCAGCAGCTTTAAGATTCTCTCACTCCCACTAATAATATTGTATTGAGAACCTTGAGAATCCCAGCTATCTCTCCCTTCTTTATCGCCTTCAAACAACAGGTATAAACAGAGCATGGGTAACTTGTGTTTTTCTTCAATCTTTTTTTTTGCTTCCCCACACGGTGAACATCCAAAAGCGCCCCAATGGATGTCTTCATTACAAAGAGTGGAGGAAACCACAGTATTAGGCTCGAGTTCGATGTCCTCCACCTTACTGCTTCACCCTCGATTTCTATTGTTCCATCGGCAACAAGAATCTCCCACTTACCGTATGGTGTTTCCTCATGACCGTAAGGTGGTATTTCAATTTCTTCCCGATAGATATTCCCGTTATCAGCGTAAACGATCTTAGCCTTGCCGATCGGTTTTGATCGTTCCAAAGATAGCTTTTCTAGTGGAGGCTAATTTTCGATAATGATTATTTTCCTATAGTACTCCTTTATCTCTGCATTGAATTCCATTGCCTCAAAAACACCTTTCAAAAACTCCTCAAGGATTCTCTGTTCATTTTTTACAGACAAAACAAGGATATAAGTCTTTTTAGAATCCAGTTTTAGTCTGAACCAGTTTTCATGTTCTAAATACCCTAAAACCTCTTCAATTGAATGAAATCCACGTTTACGAAACTGGATTCCATGTTCGTAGCCAACATTTTTTACAACCTTAAAGAACTCCTCTCTTTTCTTCTCATCTATCATCTCAAGGATCGCTGACCAAATCTCGATATCTACTATAACGTGTTCTTCACCAGATAAAAGCTCTGAATATATCAGCGCATCCTCAAACGCCTTTAGATCTCCATTTTTTGACATTCTAGACAAAATATTTATGGATCTACGGACAATCTCAGATATTGACTTTTGTTCTCTTTCGACGAGTTCCTCTAGTATACGATAGGTAGAAGGATCGACCGCAACAGAAAGTCTCCTAGTTTTTAGTGCCATTGGCTACAGTTAAAACTCATTTCATAAAAATTTTTCCTACTCAACACCAGAAATTAAAAGAAATTAAATTTTACAAAAATATTACCTACTTGGTGAAAACAGAAACAGTAAAATTATCAGGATCAGGAACCCTCCCATCATGAAGATCATAAAATTCCTCTGCTTTTTCCTTTCTTTCTCAAGAGTTCGCTGGCATTCCTCGCTACATGTTATTTCATCGGGCTCAATCGCTTTACCACAAATGACGCAATGCCTATGAGGAACTATACCCGGCAATTAGATCACCCCCTGAACATTTGATTGATCATTAATAAACTTTTCTTAATGAATGGCTTTGGGACAAAATTACCCAACCCTGATTGCAAACAGGTTGTGCTACAGCGATTCATGCTAAGAATTCAACCGAAAAGTATTTAAGTATTTCTATGGATATACTAAATATGAGGAGGGTTGAGGTGAAGAAAGGTGACTTCGTGCTGAGAGAAGAGGTGGAGGTTGTTTTTGAGAAGAAAGTCACACCCTTTGGCAATTCAGCTAAAGTTGATGTTCCAAAGAGGTATATCGGGTGGAGAGCTTATGTAATCGTTGTCAGGGATTAGGAGAATTTTGTCCCAAAACCTTAATGAATAAAAAAGTTAGAATTCGATTACTTAGGGAGATAAATCTTGTCGGAACTTATCTTTATATCCTCATGCAACCCATATTTCTCAACAAAGTAATCCCTCTTTTGTGGATCGGTACTTTTCATAGAGTCAAGAACAGCGAAAATAAAATCCCGGATGCTAGATTGCAATTCTATGAGTATGTACTTCTCTTTCTCCTTGGGGTTCTTCATACCTATGTAATCAGCATATTCCTCTATGAAGTCGATCCATCTTTTAGGAACATAAACCTTAATCCAACAACCTATTTCACCCGAAGGGAGTTGTTCACATTTAATTTTATTTATATCCATACCCCACCACCCCTTTTTCATAATTTTTATCCTTTTTTACAACACTTTATACCTTCTTATGTGCATTTCATATTATTTATTTTTTGTGATAAATTTTTACAATATTAATCATTATGAATGTAAAATTTAATATTTCTCTATAATTCGGAACAATTAAAAATAGATTTAAGCTAGATAGTATTTGAATTAAGATATGTACCAGGCTCTCTAAGATACTTTTTCTCTAAATGCTCAATGGATGTTTTATCAATAGGTGCAAAAAGATCCCCCGTAGTTGGTGGATCAATAAATTCTGCAAGAGAGTCAAAGTCGATTAACCTTCTGATCATATCTACAATATCACTAAATTTTAATATCAATTAATTTCACCCCCTACTAATTAATAAAATTTAATTTCAAGTAATATTTAAATTTTCCGAATTCCAGAAAACCAATTCCAGAAATCCAACGAAAAAGTATTTTAATTATTAAGACCGAGCTGAAAACATGTCCTCTAAAAAAATCGAGGTCGTATATTGGAAAGACAGAATAAAGGGTAAAGTAGAAAGGAAGATTATTGAGATCGAACCTTTCGGATTTCAGCTAAGCTCAATTGCTGAGTGGAAAATGCTCATATCTTCCAAAGAGACCGAAGTGAGAGAGAATGAAATAAGCATAATCAATGTTGAGGAAATAAAACTTCCAAAAAACGCTGTAATCTCCATTCTCCCAGTAATGAGACATGCTTTAGGTGTAATACTTGATATTTACAGCCCAAACGGTATAAAGAAAATAGAGGAGGAAAGAACAATAACCCAAGCCGTTTTCCTTCCAGTTTCCAGTGGAAAGATTAAAAAAGGTGAATTAATCGGGGTTATAAACGTCCAGTACGTCAAAACCAGTACCCTAAGTAAAATATCCGAAATGCTCTCCAAATGGGCTGAGAGTGCGAAATGGGTAGAAGATGTTGGCGGGATAAGACTTGACTAATTTTTTTGATAACTAAAAATTAAATAAATTTTAAAATTTTAGTGAATTTTTATCAATGCCCAGCATGAATGATTCCCAGAGCACTTGCCGTCAAGATTAAAGCCACGACAAAAGCAAATACCACAAAGAAGTATTCTCTATCTCTGAAAAGCGCAAACGTTGAACCCCAGACACCAAAGACTGCAGCCATGCATGCCAGAGCAATTCCCAGCATTGCGATTCCATCACCGGTATTCAACTTACCTAAATACCAATGTCCCTTGGGATTAGTTCCTGCACACTTCTCCCAGATTGCCGAGGGGTTATCTCCACCCCACAACCCATTCAGCAAACAGGTTGAGTCTATGTAATTCGCATTTGTGGTTAGGATCATAGAGACCCCGATTATAGAGAGTACTGTACCAGTTAGAACAATCCAGTAAGCAATCTCACCATAAACAACTCCAGATAACGGGGGTTTTGGTCTGAACTCGGGCCCAAACTTACCCTTAATTTCTTGCATTATTACCACCTTCTAGATATAACCCAGCATTGTAAGCGACTGCTGAACCAGTCTTAATCCAGAGATAACCATAATTCCAATAATTAGATACCTTACAAAGCCTGCCTTCACCCTAATCATTATCTTAGCCCCGATTATCGTCCCGACTATCAACCCTATCATACAGGGAACTGCAAAAAGAGGGAATATCGTGCCCTGCATTACATAAGGCCAGATTGCGGCGGTATCTCCAATCCCAATGAGAACTTTGCTGCTCGCCGCTGCAACCTTTAAAGGCGCCATCATAACAAGATTTAGCACTGGCACCATCGCCCAACCTGCACCAAGCCCAAAAAGACCGGATATCAAACCCACACCAGAGAAAAGGATTAAGCCAAGCCAAGATCTCGTTACCTGATATTGCACAACTGAGCCTAGAGATTCCTCCCAATATGACATGGCAAGGCCAACCCTTTGTGTAAACCTATCGACTTTTCTTATTTCGGGATACTCTATTCTACCACCTGCAAAAATAAATAACATTGCAATTAGAATCACCAAACTACCGAGCGAGAGTCTCACAAAAGCTTCACCAGTTACCCCCATAGTCTGTTTGATGTAAACGGCAAGCAGTGCACCAGTCACAGCAGACGCTGAATAGGGAACCGCTGCGAAATAGAGTAATCTTATGTTTGCTAGTCCTCTCCTCAAAAAAGGTCTGGCTGCAACAAGTGCTCCTGCCATTGCAACAAACAAACCAGTTCCCCTAATTATCAACCCATCGATAGGTGTAAAACCCATCATTAAAGGGGTGAAAATAACACCCCCTCCCACTCCAGCTAGAACCGCCACAATCCCAATAAAGATACTGATTACCAGAAAAAGTATAAAGAATTCAACTGGGGAGAGGCCCATACTGCTCGGAGATTCCTCTGCAGCAACTGTTCCCGAAAGTCCTGTGATGATGAGAAGAACTAAACCTAGCAAAGATATTTTGCTCCGATAAGAATTACATAATGCTTTAGATAATCTAGAGAGATAAGATTTCAATACCACCACCCTATATGTTCTATATTAGTCTCACTATATAAGCGTTATGAATTTAAACTACAGTTGATTAAATTTTAATACTAAAGAAGCAGAGTGCAACATTTCAACGAAAAAGGTTCATGATAAATCATTAAGGTACGTACCACTAGAACTAATTTAGAATGGAAATTTGGTAATATATTGGTTAAATCAATTTTTCTTCCATAGGTATGGCCAATCCGATTTGATGAATACTTCAGGATCTATTGAAATTACATTGTCTATTTTTTTTAATATTCTCACGATCATTTTGAAAGTAGAGTGATTCGTAAGTTTATACTTGTACTCAAGCATTCAACCACCATCTAATGTTATGTGTACTTATTATATTAATGTTGTTATGATAATTTAGTTTATTGTACTAACTTAAAACTCACAATAGCAAAGAGTAGTGGATGATATGACATAAGTCAAAAATTGATTAAAGAGTAACATTTAAACGTCAGTCTCTTCTCTTCCATAGGTATGGCCAATCCGATTTGATGAATACTTCAGGATCTATTGAGACCGTCCTATCGAATTCCTGAAGTTTTTCGACGAGAACAGACTTGGGTTTTTCAACCATTATTCTAACACATCCGACACCTAGAAGTTCTCCCCTCCTAATACTACCATTTTCAACAGGAAGAAAGACGACATGACTTATCTTTTGAGGGGACTCAAGTCTTTTAAATTTCCCTTCTTCGACGACAGCGATTAAAAAACCCAGTGCATGTCTGAATCTATCGAGAAGAGATAGTATTCCATTTCCAGGGATGTGTATTTCTCTTATTTTAACAATTTTTACGGAATTTGCTTCAACTTCAACATCCTCATCACAAATAATTGGCTCAAAATAAGCCCCCGGACCTATGAAGTAACCATACTCTCCAACTTCAATTTCTTCCACTTTATAGGAATTGTCATGTATTCTATCTCTGTAGGTTATTTTAACTTTCATAAGCTTAAGTTAACAACATACTATAAAATTCTCACCTTTTTAAAGATATAAGAAGAGAGTCAAAATGGCCAGTCGGGTTCCCCAAGTCTCTCTCCCATCTCATCGAGCCAGCTGTCCAACCACCCTCTCACTTTGGCAAATGTTCCAATCTCAATTGGATACATGCTGATGACTCCGAGAAGTTGATTTTCCCTTATCTCACCATTCATAATTGGTAGGAAAAGTATCCTGTCAATCACTCTATCCTCCTCAATTTTCTTCGGGGGGCCTTCAGGTACTAGATCGATAAATGTTCCATAGGCATACCTCATAATATTCAGAGGGTAGGTGACAGTATTTTTTGGGATTTTTATGGTTTTTATCCTGACTATACATGGTTCTCCGGATTTCACTTTCTTATTTTCATTGGCAATCAACACCTCCCAAGAGGCTAAGAGAGATCTCCTATAGCCGAAAGGTTCGACTTTTACCTCCTCCTTTACGATTCCCTTCCCACTCCTGTAAACTACGTTGACTTTCTCCGTTTCCATTTCTTTTAAAACCGCACTTAGGTTGCTGTTCCCAACATAAAAAACATTCAGTACACCGATCAAATCACCTTTTTCCACAATCCCGTCATCAATGGGAAGAAAAATTGCCTGATTTATCACCTTCTCCTCTTCAACCCTCCTAGGTTTACCCAACTGAATAACGTCAATCACCGAACCACGGGCATTCTTCATTATCGCAAGGGGTACTACCACTGTATTAGGAGGTAGGTTCACGTTTTTTACTTTGATTCTCACGATTTCCCCCTTTCTGATTTCCACGTTCTCATCCGCTACAAGAGTTCTCCACACACCTACAGAGGTGCTCGTATAGCCCAGAACTTTGGTTTTTATTTGCTCTCTATGGACATTTCCGTTATCCCTCCAAGTTAAGTTTGCCTCAAGAGTTTCTTCTTTTAACTCAACTTCGGGTATGCTGATGCTCATCAATCTCCTGGGCAATCCTGTTCTAAGAAAGATTACTTTCAAAACACCAATTAGATCCCCTTTCTTCACTTCACCGCTTTCGACTGGAATAAAAAGGACTTGATCTATGCATTTCTCATCCTCAACCCTTGTGGGAATCCCACACTCAACCACATCCACAACGGTACCAAGGGCATGCCTCATGATGTGGAGGGGTCCAACCATTGTGTTCTTGGGAGTCTTAACCGTTTTCACTTTAATTACGGTAGGCTTACCTTTTTTAACGTGAACATCCTCATCGGCAACCAAGGTTTTCCACTGCGTTATTGGGCCCATCCTATACCCAAAGGGTTTCAATTCTATCCGGAACGTTTTTACTCTCCCTCCTACGTGATCTACCCAGTATACCATGCTGGCTTCCATCCCATCACCTAGATATTTCAATGATTAACTATTATAAATATTTTCCTTCAGATTTCGCTATCGAAAATTAGATTATCAACAAATTTAAATAAAATAAAATAAAAATAAGTTCTTGGAATCTATGAACTACTCTGAGGCAGAGGTGCTTCTTACACTTGCAGCCCAAGTTTTAATACCTTCATAGCCTTCTTGGCTTATCTTTTTGGCGAGATCGTCCTTTAACGCAGTAACGTTCACGAAATCGAGGAAGTTGTGTGCGAAGCTTCCATGGACAATTGACCAATAGATTGCCGCTCCAATAACTCCAAGTGCAAGTGCGATAGACATTATTGGACTTGCATGTGGTATGGTTGTGACAAACTGAGGCCACCAGTTAGGATCTCTGAAAAGCAGGTAGTAGTTTATGCCCGTGAGGATCCCAAATACTATCATCCTCTTAACGAGTGCTGATTTTTTGTGTTCCGCTGCTGTAACTGCCTTTTCAAGCAACCCCATATTCTTGAGCTCTTTCCTAACGTTGAAGATGGGGACGAGAACGATCGGAGTAACTGACACCATTGCGAAGACCATTATCGGGAATACCAGGGAATCGAACAAATTGACCAGCCCTTCATCCAGAGTTATCCATCCAAGTTGCACCAGATAACCCGGAACCGCGAGAGCTCTGCTGACAGTAACGATAAGCATAACAACGGCCATTGCAAGTTTTATGTAATACTGCCTAACGTAAGTCGTTCCGACAGCCCCGATTTGAACACCAATCAACGAGGCCGCAAGAATCAGAGTTGTCAGCCTGAAATCAACCGCACCCATCAAATATGCCCAAGTAAATGTTCCTGTCGCACCCATTACGAAGGCTATCCCAAGTTCAGTTCCACTTGCAACAGCGCTTGATGCGCCGAGTACATAGATCATGGATGGAACACCGATAAAACCGCCAACCGCTATTGTGGCAGCAAGGAAACCCGTTGCAAATCCAGTCGGTACGGTTAGCCAGAGAGACTGAGTTCTTCCTGCAACCTCAAACTTGATCATTGGAGGTAACCTGAATTTCTTTTCAAGCTTCTTTGCAAATTCAGGTTCAGTATCCTCAATACCATATTTTCTCGATTTGTATACATCCCTTAAAAGCATGGCAGCCACACTTGGGAGAATTATGAGAAAAGCGATACTCACATAGAGATTCGTACCGACTGGCCCAAGAGTTTCTAAAATTACTTTTTGAACCTG
Organism: Archaeoglobales archaeon; assembly: GCA_003662985.1. Lineage (GTDB taxonomy): Archaea > Halobacteriota > Archaeoglobi > Archaeoglobales > Archaeoglobaceae > Archaeoglobus_A. Next base: position 12,766 of record QMZD01000010.1, read on the forward strand.
AATCCCCACCTGTACACCCGCAATAGCTGAAATAGCCATGAGAATTGCCAATTTAACGTCTAAATGCCCAACCTTTTTCCTTCTCCACGCTCCAATCATAGCTTTCGGAAACTTATGACACATGTTACTGGCAACAGCGATGGGTCCGTAAACACCTATCGACATCATCCCGGGCGTGAGGACGAAGGCTCCACCGCTTCCGATGAAGCCGCTGAGCATCCCCCCGAAGAATCCCAGAGCCAGCAGGAAAATTATCTCATTGACACCGATATGAATGAACATATCCGGTGTCATCGCTGCCCCACCTGCAGCAAAACCCCCCATTCATTACCACCTCCTTTCGGTCACCAAAAGAGAAAAGAAGGACTTCTTGGGTCCATTTACACCTTTTGTGTTACTAAATCTCTCTAATCTTACAGGATTATTCATTACTATTTCATAACAGGTTTCAATTATTTTTTCAAATACCATACCCTATACCAACTTTAACTGGAAATAAATGTTTTTGTGTAAGATTATTTTTGATTAACTAGTAAGCTTAATGTAACCTACAAATCATGTGCTCTTAATACATATTAATAAATATTAATTTTCAGTAGTGGATTAAACCAACATAGCATAATAACTAATATTATTTAACAATAAAGTTTATTAATTATACATAATACCATTACATATGGCCGGAAAGCTAAGGAGACTGTCCGTCGCCATGGATGAAGAGACAAACAAAATACTTGAAGAACTCGTACACAAAGAAAACAGAACTGCATCTGAGATCATAAGACATGCCATTAACCAGTACTACCATTTCAGAGACATCTCACCTGAGTCAATCAAAATTTATTCAGAATTACTATACGGTAGGGAATACATAATCCTCGATATTGAACTCTGGATTGCCATGCTCGATGAGCTCAACGAGAAAGCTTCCGATAGATTCTGGGAGAACGTCAGGAGGTTGGCTGAAGCTCACTCATGGCAGATAAGGAACAAGGGCTTCAAAGATTTGGTTGAGGTGATGAGATACCTCGAATATGAAAATCTTTTCAGAGTTAAATTGAATGGTGATAAAAACGTGACACTCGTCCTATCATCAAGAAATGAACAGAAATTCCTTAAAATATATCTTGAATCCCTTCTCGACAATCTTGGATATCGCGTAAAGATTATTGAAGGATTGCGAAAGATAATGATTACAGAAGAAGATTAGATTCGAGCTCGGATAGATTAGATTAACCATTTTAATCTATTCTGGAGTATGGAAGTAGGAATTCTGTAGCTTTTAGCTTAAAAAGGGCGGTCGAATAAGAACGAAAGATCGAGAAAAATTAAGTAATAAAAGTAACAGGTAATACCAACTCCAAGTGCCGATGGCAATTCTCCTGATATAGGAACCATTCCTACAGGGGTCTTACAACGTCTAGAGCCGGCATGCACCTAAAATTGGTAAAAAAGTTCATGTCCTATATCCTCTTCACACCCGTAATCCGATAAAGAGACCAAAGTTTACCGTCATAAAACATATACCCAGAAAACTCACGAACTTTGAAGACTGGAAAACTCGAGGACCGAAAGACCACAAACTATAAAGTTAAAAATTTAAAAAATAGAAAATAAATAAATCTGGTTGTATGAAAACTATAACTATTTATATACCGGCTCAAGAATTACGACCTTATCGGATTTGAGAACACTTACATCCACTTGTGTTTCGGGCAAAGCTCCGAAATGCATCGGGA
>QMZD01000011.1 GCA_003662985.1 Archaeoglobales archaeon
CTGAGAAAGTTCCAAGTGAGATTTACGAACTCTGTGACTACAACATCTCAATCGGAAATCAGCCCCATAGTGAGGTAGCGGCTTTGGCGATATTTCTCGATAGAGTCCTGGATAAAACATTCAATTTAAGATTTGATAACGCTAAACTAGAGATAGTTCCTTCAGAGAGAGGGAAGGTTTTAAAAGAACTGGACTGATGTACATGGTGTGTAGTTTACGATCAAAGGATCCCGCGCATCTGTTATTTACAACTCGAGCTAATTTGTCCTAAAAGAAGAGTATTATAATTGAGGCAGAAAAGTAACTTTCATTTCCTCACCTTATTAGCAAGCTTTTTGGACAAACACGATCCCATAGCTGTCTTTGTCAATGCAAACATAAACAGTATGGTCTGTGGCCATATCAGGAATGGGAACATACCAGCGAACCACCCAGCAGTAATGGTCTTTACTATCCACTGGTTTGCCGCCAATATCTGCGATGTTTTCGGGATTTTTTTATTTTCCAGTTTTCATTAACCTCGTAAAACAGAACGATCGGATGTTAAATAAGATCTCTCGATACTATACATCGCATTGGTATGCATCTCAAAATTTTTTTAACGGTTGGATGCAGTTTCGATATTTCTACAATTTTTTGGAATTCTCGTTGCTTCATGTTTATACTCTACCACTCTGGCTTTGTTCAAGTCTTGAGGAATGAAAACCACGATACACTGGTGAATAAACAAATTCCCATGCCAATCAAAAGATATACAGCAAGCAATTTTGTTGGATCTTAATATCTCCAGCTACTTTGTTTTATACTGATAGACATCCTCAACGAAATCAAGGTCTTTAACTTCCTCCACTCTATTCTCTTCAATCAGGCTGTGATACACAGTTTCTATTTCTGAGGTTGACAGTTTTCTCACACCTAAGTTTCTTAAAATCTTGATTTGTTTTTCCGTCAGAGGTTTGTAGGTTTCAATCAAAAAGGAGGCTGTATTGTTTATTAACTCATAATCATCGAAATACGTGTATCCGGTAGTTTCTGGATACAATCTTCCACGGTCGCTTTCACAATAATCCAGTACCACACGTAAAACCTTATTTTTAACCTCCAGCTTATTTTTCCATTTTTTAGCTATTTCTTCAGAAAGTGGTTCCAGAAAGCACACATAATTCCACCTAACCTCCTTTACTTTTATGCTGTAGGGATTTTTAGAATTTGCTTGGCATCATCTAAAGAGGCATCTCCCTCAAAGAAAATAACGTAATCTTTGCCTTTTTTCACTACATCACCATCAGAGTAATAAATTGTATTCACATCTTTAAAATTATTGTGAAGAAATTCAATCTCTTTCAGTTTATCGCCAGAAACAATTGCATAATACTTCTGTGACATGTAATCAACACCTTTTATGGCATAGATGCTATGGACGTTGCACTCATCAAGGAGAGACAGTACTTCGCCTTTCGTAACATCTTCCTCAAAAGCAATAAAGAGCCCGCCAACCAAGGCTGTTTTCTCGATTTGCAAAATTCTCTTGATCAAGCATTTCTCTCTCGAAACCTCAAATTTTACCTTATCACCTATTTTAACCCTGTTGAATTCATCTCTGCTTACGAAGTACGCTAAAGTACCTCCTTTCCCGACACCATTGATCGGGTCTCTGGAATCCAATCTTATGGAGACGAGGTACTTGATATCGGAATACTTCTTCTTCATTTCATTTTCTATTGACTTGGTTATGAAAGCATTCTTTTCTCCCTTAAAAAACCTCTCATAATCTTTATCTTTTACTATAATCCACGATCCATTGTCAGCTGGACGATTAAGTAGGATCGTGTATGATGTGTCACCATTCATTCCTGTTATCACTTTGTGATCGACAATACCTTCAATAACAATAGGCGATGATGGGAGTTTGTAAACTAGCAAATATGGTACGATTAGCAAAGCCAACAAAGCTAATATTCCGAAATATAATCTTCTGTTCCGCATATTCTCACCTGTGCTTATCAACCATGTATCCACCAACAGCGCCGATCAACGCATAGAAGATAGGTATCGAAATAGAATGGATTAATGGAAAATAAACCAGCGGAATGCCAATGCCAACTGCTTTACCAATCTGAAAGATGATGATAAGCAGTTGACCGAGTGTCAAGAGTGCAGGATAACTCAGCAATACGAATATGTAACCGTAACCGTATAAGAGTCCTGCCTGAATGCAAATACCAATCGCACATCCAATTGATGCATATACCATTTTTCTTTGTGCTTTCAATGGTTGTCACCTCGAATGCAAACTCCCCTTTGCTAAACGATTTTTCTTTCTTTTGTTTTCGTTAGTTTTTATTAAACTGTTTAATCTTCAAAACATTTGTGAGATCCAATTCCATTTTTTAAAGAGTCAATCAAATTAACTTTATAAGAAATCAAAAAAATTAGTTAAAGTTAAATACCGATGCTATCCGAAAACCTCCATGGAAATCAAATCAAAGCTGATCTCGGGTTTTGTGACGATCTTCGTTCTGAGCTTAGCAATAGCATCTGTATCAGCCTCAACGTTCCACTACGGATTGGCGAGAGATGGAAACTTCTCCGATTCCGGACCAAAAACCTCAGAAATCTTCTTTGAGGTTGAGTTAACCGGATTGATCGATGCCTCTCCGGTTGTCGATGGCAACGCTGTTTACGTCTCAAACTGGTATGGATGGGGTGACTGGAATCCCGGATTTTACAGCATAGATGCTTTAACGGGAGACGTATTGTGGGTGAATGAACAGTTGAACGGCTCTTCTTCAGCCGCTATTGCCAATGATAGGATTTTTGTTGGCTCATTGGACGGATATCTCAACTGTCTCAACAAAAGCACCGGAGAAATCATCTGGAGGGTAAAAATAGAGAAAAATCCGGAATGGTGGGGGGTTGCTTCTTCTCCACTCGTCTACAACTCAACCGTTTATGTCGTAACTTTCTCAGATGGTACTCTTCACGCCTTTGACTTTGATGGTAATGAGAAGTGGAACTTCTCTACTGGCTTAAGTCCGCATTACACATCCCCCTCAGCCTATGATAACAAAATTTTCTTCGTTGGGGAGAAAGGAGATGGGATGGCAGTCTACTGCCTGAATGAGAGTGGAGGAATGTTATGGAGTACTGAAATTGGAAATACGGAGAGCAGTCCGGCTGTTGCTGATGGATTGGTAATTATTCCATCATCTAACAGACTTTACGCGATTAATGCAAGTGATGGGAACGTGACATGGAGTGTTCCTATGCAGGGAACAATGTCAATTCCCGCAATCGCACATGGTAAGATTTTTGCTGGAACGAAAGATGGATACTTAGTTTGCCTTGACGAAAATGGGACGGTGGAATGGACTTTTGCTGCGAATGGAAAGATAGATTCATCTCCCGCCTACGTCGATGGAGTTGTTTACTTCGCGACAAACGTACAGAACGGAACTATCTACGCCCTGAATGCAACTAATGGAGCAGTATTGTGGAGTTATTCGTTAAATCCGCCCGAGGGATTTTACTATAACATCATGTCATCCCCCTACATCTACGATGGCAGGCTGTACATCGGGGCTGATGATGGGAAGCTCAGATGCTTTGCGAAGCAAATTCTGTGGGAAGGAGAAGTCCAGCTCTCTCCCGGTAATAGAACACTGAACATCAGTGGAACTCCGGAGATAGATAACTTCACTGCCCTCTCGGCTCTACTAGAGGCTGCAAAAGGCAACTTCAATGTGACAGTCTTAAACACAGCCTGGGGACTTTTTGTGAGCAGTATAGCGGATGTAGAACCGGAGAACGACTATTACTGGTTCTATGTCGTGAACGGAGAGATGCCATCCGTTGGTGCGGCAGAATACACGGTTGAGGAAAACGATGTTGTCGAGTTTTTCTTCGCTCCATGGGGTGTAAGCCATGAAAAAGCGAGATACAGGGTAATCATCCACGTAAACCTGACCAACGTGCTTTACAAGACAAGTGTAAGCCTGTATCCCGGCAACTTTACGGTTTCAGTTGGGGCTAACAGCTACTCAGTCGGAAACCTCACCGCACTAGGTGCATTAGATTCTGCAAGCAAAAAAGAGGGTTTCTCGTATGAAGTCAGCGATTCCTACTACGACTCATTTGGCCTTCTTGTAACCTCAATAGCCGGAGTTGAAAATCAAGGTTTTGCTGGATGGATGTATCAGGTAAACGATGTTGTTCCATCCGTTGCAGCTGACAGGTATGCGGTAAAGAATGGAGATGTCGTTTGGTGGTACTACTCCACATCGATGAACGACACGCCAAAGACCGCCCAAGCGGTTATTGAAGTGGTGATTAACGCTCCGGATGTTACAATAAACAGTTTAAGCATTACCAACGCCCAGAGAGGCGGTAACGCTACAGCTACAATAAACATCACAGCCGTAACTCCCGGATGGTACGTTCTGGTTGCGAGCGGAGTGAATGCAAACGGAGACTACATCGCCGGAATTAGCACGGTAAGACTTGAACAGGCGGAAAGTGTTAGCGTTCCTGTAATAATTCCCATTCCAGCTCAGGTTTCTGAAGGGACCTACAACATCTACGGCGGAATTTACAAACTCTCATCCTATCCCGATACCCTGATCTCATACAAGGGACCCGTTAGCTGTGAGGTAAGTTGATGTCATACGAGGGGTGTTAGCTGATGGGATCATCCAGAAGATGTTCCACAGTTTTCATTTTAGCATTAATACTACTTGTACTGGGATTAAGTCACGCAGCAGCCCTCAACATTTCCGTAAGCCAAGTAGATGATAAACTGAAGATAACGCTTGACGAACCGGCTTTCGTTGTGATAAGACTGAACAACGGTGTTCCGGTTTACGCATATGGAGAGGAGATTTTCTACAAACCATGCTTATCCGGCAAGGTAAGCATTGAAGCGATCACGGAAAATGAAAGCATATCCAAAGAGGTCGAGTTTGAGCTTCCTTCGGGCACTAGCACTAGTTCATCCTCAACCTCAGGAGCAGCACCAACCATAAACTACTGGTGGAGCGGAGTTGTAAGACTTCCCTTAGGTTTCTTCAAAAAGGAATCAGAAACCGGAGATGAATACAAGATCGAGTGGAGAACAGCTTTAGGCGCTCTTGAAATGGCATCCAGAAAGGGTAAATTCGATTATGTAATCGAGACGACGGAGTGGGGACCTTTCGTCAAGTGTATAGCTGGAAAATGCGAAAAAAGCGAGGGAGCCTTCTCCGGCTGGATGTACCAAGTTAACGGAGTAACCCCATCGGTAGGCGCCCACGAGTATCCGGTTAAGGAGTGGGATGAGGTTGTATGGTACTTCGTAAAGAGCATGGATGGGACACCTGCAACCTCATCAAGGGTTATAAGGATCTTTGTCCTCTACAACAACACTGTATGGGAGGAGGAGGGCGAGGTCAATCAATCCGTTAACCAATCTATCAACCAGTCCATCAACCAATCCATCAACCAAACTGCCAATCAGACCACCAACCAGTCTGCAAGTCAATTCCCCCTTTCAATCTACGATAATAGAATATTAAGGGCTCTGAGCTATCTCAAAAGTCTGCAGAGGGAAAATGGTGGTTTTGCTAACCCCAACGAGGAGGTGACCCTTGCTAAAACGACCTGGGCGATAATGACGATGGTCGCTGCAAAGCAGAATCCCGAATGGTGGAAGAGAGACAACTCTTCCACCATGGATTACATTGAGAAGGAGTTAAAGAACCAGACCAAATACATGGGAACGGCCGACTTTGCAAGAACGATCTTGGCTCTGTATGCTGCTGGAAAGGATCCCAAGAGTTTTGGAGGGGTGAACCTCGTCGAGATTCTAAAATCCAAGGTGAAAGAGGATGGGCAGATAGGTGATTTCACCTACACAACAATCTGGGGACTGATGGCTTTGAAGATTAGTGGAGAAGACGTGTCGAAGACGGTTGAATGGCTTATAAACCAGCAGAACGAAAATGGAGGATTTGGCTGGGCCCCAGGGCAGCCAAGCGACTACGATGATACAGCAGCAGCAATCCAGGCTTTAGTTGCAGCAAATGTGAGCTGTGATAGCGATGTCATCAAGAAAGCCTACGAGTATCTTAAGACCGGCCAGAATGATGATGGTGGTTTCAGGTACTTTGGAAATTCATCAAGCAACGCTGCCAGCGATTCATGGATAATCCAAGCAATAGTCGCTTGTAACAAAAATCCTCTGGAATGGAAGAAGAATAACAGGAGTGTCGTAGATCACCTGCTATCCCTTCAGCAACCCGATGGTTCCTTTAACTACACAGCCCATCAGAGATCAAATCCCGGGTACATGACCTCCTCTGCAATAATGGCCCTTCTTGGCAAGCCCTTCCCGATTAAACCGGAGAAGTGGGAATACATAGCTTTGAACGCAACCGGAAACGTGAGCAAAGAGGTACAGGAAAAACCGGAAGTGAAACCCACGAACATAACCGGAAGGACAAATGAATCTGCAAACGGGGTTTCAGGTACACCAACAGCTAAGCCAACCAATATACCAACCAGTACACCGAAAGCAACTCCCACACCAGGGATAAATGCCGTGCCCGGTTTTGAGTTGGTGCTTGCGCTCTCAGCACTCGTTATAGCGTTATGGAGAAAGAGGTTATGAGGGTGAAGAAGACAGAAGTTCTATTTCTCCTTTTGATTTTTTCCATAATAGTTGCAGGCTGTTCGGAGAGAACAGAAATTGAGACGGTAAATTCTTCAGTAAACTTAACCAAAACCCCAATATCTGAAAACACTTCCTATCCCATCACCATTGTAGACGATTTTGGGTTCAAGATTACGATAAACAAAAAGCCCGAAAGAATAGTTTCTCTAGCTCCGAGCAATACAGAGAACCTTTTCGCCCTCGGGTTAGGAGATAAGATTATCGGCGTTACAGATTACTGTAACTATCCTCCCGAGGCTCTAAACAAGACGAAGATTGGGGGTTTCACAACTATAAATATAGAGAAGATTCTAGAGCTGAATCCTGATCTTGTTGTTGCGGCGTACGGCAATGGTCAGCAGAATGTCGAAACTATGAAAAATCTAGGATTGACGGTTGTTGCATTCAATCCAAAATCGATAAAGGATATTGAAAAGGACATTCTGATTCTAGGAAAGATAACTGGAAAGGAGGAGAAGGCTGAAGAGATCATCGATTTTATGGAGAAAAAAGTCAATGAGAGTAGGAACGAGTTCAAGAAAAAACCGAAAGTTATGCACATTCTCTGGCACGATCCGATCTGGGTGAGTGGATCTGACACATTCATCAACGAGATCATCGGGATAGCAGGAGGAGAGAACGCCTTCTCGGATCTGAAAGGATGGAAGATCGTCAGCAAGGAGGATATAATCAGCAGGAGTCCTGAAGTTATCCTCGTCAGTTCAGGCTCTGGTATGGGGGGAAAGGGTAAAAATTACATCTATGAATGGGTCATCAAAGAGCTTGACATCGATGCTGTGAGAAAAGGGCACGTTTATCTGGTTGATGCAGACCTCATCTCTAGGCCATCTTACCGGATTGTTTTCGCCTTGGAGAACGTATCCTCCATTTTGAGAGAGGCAGTTTCAGAATAGCCAGAATATCACGGCCTAACACAAAAATCACAAAATTAATAATTTTAAAATTAACTTTTCTCTTATGGATGAGAAGATCAGAGAGATTATGCTAGAAGATTCTTTTAGAAAATACGTAGGCGCTGAGGTTGAAGAGTTCAGACCGGGTTATGCAAGGGTTAAAGCTTTGGTAAAAAAGGAATTTTTGAACTTCCATGGTGTGGCACATGGAGGGTTCATCCTCTCCGTTGCAGACTTCGCGTTTGCCATTGCCGGAAATGCAGATAACGTTAAAAGGATGGCCTTGAATATAAACATGGACTTCTACTCTTCAGCGAAAGAAGGAGATGTTTTGATCGGAGAAGCTGAAATGATTACCGGCGGCAAAAGAATTGGATTCTATGAGTTGAGAGTCAGCAAAAATGGAGAGATTATCGCGAAGGGCACAGCAATTGTTTATGGAAAGGGGGAGAAATTCATTAAAGATAAATAGCTCCAGAAAAACCGAATGATTTATATTTTAAAAACTCGGCATAGCTTCATGCGAGTAGGTATAATCGGAGTGGGTTGCTCAAAATTTGGAGTTCGTGAAAAAACAATTCAAGAACTCGCTTTTGAGGCGGTTAAGGAAAGTCTCGATGATGCAGGCATAACGAGAGAGGATATCGACATAAGTGTTGTCGGTACATCAAATACAAGGGGATATGAGCTTATGCCAGCAGTACCGATAAACGAGTACTGCGGTTTCGCAGGAAAAGGGCCTATTAGAGTTGAAGCTGCATGTGCTACAGGCAGTGCAGCTTTCTTTACTGCTTATTCCAGCATAGTATCCGGAATGGCTGATATAGCAATAGCGATAGGCGTGGAGAAAATGACCGAGGTCAATACGCCAACATCTCTAGCTGTAGGGGGCAGAAGTGGGAGCTATCTATGGGAATTTCACCAGTATGGAACGACCTTCCCGGGCTACTATGCGATGCATGCATCAGCCCACATGGCGAAATATGGTACAACCCCAGAGCAGTTGGCAATGGTGGCAGTCAAAAACCATAGAAATGCTGCAAAGAATCCAAAAGCCCATTTTCCAAAGGAGATAACGCTGGAGAAGGCAGTTTCATCGAGATATGTTGCCTATCCCTTAAAGCTTTTTGACTGCTGTCCTATCAGCGATGGAGCAGGTGCAGCTATTCTAGCATCAGAAGAAAAGATCAAGGAGCTTGGAAAGGAGGCCATCTGGATTGAAGGTATAGGCTACTCCTCTGATACCGCAAATGTTGCAAAAAGAAGTGGATATACAGGATTGAAAGCAACGGTTGATGCATCAAAGATGGCTTACAAGATGGCCGGAATTGAGAATCCTCTGAAAAGTTTTGACGTTGCATGCCTTCATGACTGCTTCACAATAGCAGAGATAATGGCTTACGAAGATTTGGGGTTCTGCAAGAAAGGTGAGGGGGGAAAATTCGTTGAGGAGGGGAGAAGCGATTTCGGAGGAGATATTCCCGTGAATACCTTTGGTGGGTTGAAAGCGAAAGGTCATCCTCTTGGTGCTACAGGATTGGCCATGATCTACGAGGCCGTTAAACAGCTTCGTGAAGAGGCTGGAGATTTGCAGGTGGAGCTCAAGAACTACAAGGCTTTGACTCACAATATAGGCGGAACCGGTCATTTTGGCTGGGTTTTCATTCTGGGGGTGTGAAGATGTTTATCGAAGGTAGAGAACTTACATTTAAGCATAACATTCCCGTCACGAGTGTGGAGAAATACTGGAAGGGGCTTGAGGAGGGTAAGATTTACGGAACCACATGCAAGAACTGCGGGGCCAAGTTCTCTCCGCCCCAGGCAGACTGCAGCGTTTGCTACTCGAGCGACATGGAGTGGGTTGAGATAGGCGGAGAGGGAGAGGTTGAATGTTTGACCGAGCAGCATTCATTCCCGGCTGGTTTTGAGTTCCTGAAGGAGCCATATACCATCGCTGTTGCCAGATTTGGAGATTTCAGGGTTATTGGATGGGCTAGGGAAAAGATTTCTGTCGGAGATAAGGTTGTTGCCGAAACGGATAAAGATGAGACGGGTGTATGGAAGGTTTACTTCAAGAAGGCCTAAAGTAAAAGATTAAAAGTTAAAGAGGTGTTTTTATGGATCCAACAAAGGTTAAATTTGGAATGGAGGGGCCGAATTCCCCTTGGAGTGCGATTTTGGATATCGCAGTCTATTGCGACAAGATTGGGCTTGATTCCTACTGGATGCCCGACCACTTGGTTGCCACAGGGGTAAAAAGATGGGATGCCATAGAGGCGTGGGTTGCTCTGGGCGCTTTAGCAGTTAAAACGGAAAAGATCATGCTTACCACAGGAGTTAGCGATACGTACAGATATCACCCAGCCGTTATCGTTCAAAAGGCTAACAGCTTGGATGTGATAACCAACGGAAGGGCCATGCTAGGCTTGGGGATTGGCGAAGCTATGAACCTCGTACCCTTCGGAATCGACTACGATAAGCCGGTGGGAAGGACGATTGAGGCTGTTAAGATCATAAGGATGCTCCTCGAAGAGGATTTCGTCGATTTTGAAGGGAAGTACTACAAGCTCAATCAGGCCTTCGTCCATCCAAAGCCGGTTCAGCAACCCCACTATCCGATATACATAGCGGGCAGCTCTCCCAGGACTATGAGGATGGTGGGCAGATATGCCGATGGATGGCTCCCAGCCAATCTTTCTGTTGAGAAGTACGCTGAAGGAAGAGAAACGGTGATGAACGCCGCAAAGGAGGCTGGAAGGGATCCAGAAAAGCTGGACATGGCTCACTTCATGTACGGAGTTCTCGCAAAAGACAGAGATGAGGCTAGGGAAAAAGCGATGCTCCCGGCAAAACTGCTTTTACTTACGAGGCCAAGAATAATCGAGGCAATGGGATTTGAGCCTCCCACCTACGATTTTGAGATGACGTTCAAGCTCGTCTTCCCGAGGGATGCAAAGGCTTGGTTTGAGGCGGCAAAGAAAGTCCCAGATGAGGTTGTTGAGGCCTCACCAATTGTATACGGGACTGTAGATGACTACATCGAGAGATTCGAGCAGTACTACAAAGTTGGCTGCAGACACTTCGTGATGAACTTCCAAGTTCACTTTAAGGCGTTGAAGGAGTGCGTAGACCTATACCAGAAAGTTGTCGAATATTTCAGGGAGACCTACTGACTTTTTATTTTTTATTTTTGATGACTTATAAACTTTTAACTTAACTATTTTAGATTTCTCCAATTTTTATTTCTCAACCAGAAAACTCAGAAAAGAATTCTTCACTGCTTAAAACCTTAAAAGCGGGCATTCCCTTAAACTTTTTTGTGATGAATTCATGAATTTCCTCTTTATGAGAGGCACAACAATCTTCCAAAAGGATTACGTTAAAATCACTGCTCACAGCATCGAATGCCGTTGCAAGAACGCAGACATGAGTGTTAATTCCCGCTAAAAGCACGGTATCAATCCCAAGCTCTCTCAGCGTTATATCAAGATCCGTTCTAAAAAAGGCACTAAATCTCCTTTTTTCGATTACAATATCACCCATCTCAGGCTTAAGCTCATCGATGACTTCTACTCCTTCAGTCCCTCTTATCGCATGCTTTTTCATGAAATTGAAGATCCAATCAGACTCCATATAGCTATCATTTGCGTAAATAACGGGAATACCAAGCTTCCTACACCTCTCAATTGTTTTTTTGATGTTTGGAATTATTCTGCGGTGAGTTTCTCTAAAAAAAGGTTCATTCCCCTTTATCATATCTATTACAACGAGAGCCGGTTTCATGGAATAAAATCTCTAAAAATAAAGAATTTATAATTTTCTTTTGTCTATAACTCTCTTCGCCTTCCCCTCAAATCTCGGGAGGCTTTCAGGCTCAAGCACTTCAACCTTTGGTCTTACATTGAGGTGGTTCCTTAAGTGTTCAGCAACACGCTTCTCTAGCTCGCCGACCTTGCCCTGAGCAAAATATTGATCTTTTACGGCGGGATTTATCTCCACCTGCACAGTCATCGTGTCTACTCCAGCCTCATCCCTCTCCAAAACTATCTGATAGTGCTCGGCAACCTCTGGCAAAAGCATGAGGGCATATTCGATCTGACTCGGAAAGACGTTAACACCTCTTATGACGAACATGTCGTCAGATCTTCCAACGATCCTTTCGATTCTTGGATGGTTTCTTCCGCATGCACACTTCTCCCAGATTATAGCGGTGATGTCTCCTGTTCTCCATCGAATCATTGGCATTCCTTCCTTTCCAAGAACCGTAACAACTAGCTCACCTTTCTCTCCCTCTCCAAGCCGCTCACCGGTTTCGGGATTGATCGTTTCTATGATGTAGATATCTCCCCAGAAGTGAATGCCCGCTTTTTCTTGACATTCCGTAACAACCGGTCCACCAATCTCGGATGTACCGTAAACGTTGATGGCGTCTATCCCTGTCTTATCCTCAATTCGCCTCCTTGTCTCCTCACTCCAAGGTTCAGCTCCAAAGAAACCCATTCGGAGTTTAGTGTCATCTTGGATCGTCAAACCAATCTTCTCGGCAAACTCGGTAATGTAGAGCATGTAAGAGGGTGTGCATGTAAAGACAGTTGAGCCAAAATCCCTCATTAAATCAAGTTGCCTTTGGGTATTGCCAGATGAGATGGGAACGATTGTCGCTCCAATTTTCTCACCTGCGTAGTGAAAACCGAGGCCGCCAGTAAAGAGGCCGTATCCGTATGCAACCTGCATCACATCGTCACTTCTCACCCCCGCTGAGAACAGTCCCCTTGCAAGGCTCTCAGTCCATAACTCTAGGTCTGCTTGAGTGTAGCCTGTTACGGTGGGCTTTCCAGTTGTTCCACTGGAAGCATGTAATCTGACTATCTGTGAAAGGGGGACTGTGAAGAAGCCAAATGGATAGTTATCCCTCAAGTCTTGTTTTTTGACAAAGGGGAGCTTTTCCAAGTCTTCGAGGCTTTTTATATCGGACGGATCTACTTTTTCTCTCTTATAGAGCTCCCTGTAGAAGGGGGAATACTTATAGGCTACCTCTACCGTTTGTTTAAGTTTCCTCAGTTGTAGTTCCTCCAATTCTTTTTCTGATATCTTCTCAATAAAAGGATTCCAGTACACCTTCCACCTCCCACCGTTTTTATTAAGTGTATTACAAAGTAAGATTATAAATAATTTATTGTTAATTTTGTAAAGTAAAAAAGGCAAAATTGAAAACAATGGTAAAGGTTAGACTAAACCCTTATCTTCAATATCCTGCATCTAAACTCTACTTGCTCAGGTAACTCCGTAAAAGTTTCCATTATCTTTTTTGCTCTCTCTTCATACGGTATTCTTGGAAAAAGGGCATTTGCCATTGCAGGAACGAGGTAGAAGTCCTTCATGAATTCTCCACTAACCTTGTAATACACATTCAGTAGCTCGCCATCGAACTTGTCTGCAAATGCATCCAGTTTTTCGGAGGGGTACACCTCTCTGTGTCTGAGGCCGTACTTTTCCACAACCTTCTCTTCCCCATCATAGAAACCAACTAGATACGAGGCGAGGACTAAACCATCGTTTTTTACGACTCTTATCGCTTCTTCAACGGCTTTCTCAGCATTTGGTATGAGGAAAAGAGACGCGTTGAACATCGCTCCATCAAAAACGTTGTCTCTAAAGGGGAGATTTTCTGCATCCGCAGCTAATACCACCTCTATCTTCTCTCTAGCCACCCTAACCATCTCTGGAGAGACATCTACCCCTACGACGTTTAAATCTGGGACCACATCTTTAACTATTCCTGTTCCACATCCGATGTCGATGTAAAAGCCATTTCCTATGCCACCGAATTTAACCAATTCTCTCGTAAGAGCGCGGAAAAAAGCGTGCTTGTCCTCGAATTCCTCATATTTAGCGATACTCTCGCTGAAATTGTTCTTAATAAGTTTTTTTATGTTTACCATTCACTAACCTCCCGCTATTGAAGGTATTATTATCACAAAATCACCGTTCCTTAGTTTAAAGCTTTTGAATTCATCCCACGTGATGAGATTTCCATTTACAGAAAAAATGTAAAAATACTCATCTGAGAACTCATCCTTTGCTTTTGGAAATCTCTGGATTATCTCTTTTTTAAGATCTTCGATTGTAATTTCTCCCTCTATTCTCAGATTCAGTTCCCTACCGACTTTGCTTGCAAGTTCTGAACTTAGGATCTTAATTCTCATTTATTTGCTTCTTTTCAGAGCCTCTAAATACTTATCGATCGAAGCTCTTTTTATTTTCTGATTTGCAATCGAAACGTCAACCCATTCAATTGCCTTGGTAGAGCAAAACTTCACGCACATCGGATCGCCGCCACAAAGATC
>QMZD01000012.1 GCA_003662985.1 Archaeoglobales archaeon
CCCCCCATTGGAACGACTATAGTTTATGAGACAGGTGGTATTTATAACTTTAATTGTATGAGGTTGGGTTAAAAAGAGAAGTTATTAACAGACTCAACATAGAGGAATTTTGACTATTATTATATGTTAACTTATTATATGTTAACGCTGTTTTATCCCCTTACTCCTAGGATAGACTTCTGGGATCTCTTAAATCTTCTCCTTCTTTTGCCCCTTGAGTCATACTTTTGGTTTGGCCCAGTTGGTTTATAGTGCTGCCATTTCCCTGGAACGAGTCTTACCTGGCCTTTTCTGCCCTTTATCCTGATCCATGTTGTTGTTCCCGTTTTTCCCATGAGTTATCGCATTTCTTCGCTTTTTAAAAATATTGCGGTGCTGGATACGACGACATGATGGCAAAGTTAATATTTTCGGAATTCTCATAATCATTATAAAATGAAAAAATTCTTAACTTATGGGTAAAAAATTTTGTAGGAGGTGTAGAAAATTATAACCATAACAGACGTCATAGCGGCGATAGCAGGACTAATCATCGGTTTCATTTTTATGGAAATTACAGGAATCACGAAATTCAGTTCGATCCGGAAAGAAACCACAGTTTCAGAGATTTCGGGAGAATACTCGAATTTTGAAAAGTTGAATTCTGAGGTTGAGGAAGCTATTACCCCCGACGTCGAGCGATTTTTGAGCCTTAGGGATAGGGTTGAAGAAGAAAAAGAGGAGGAAAAGAAGCCAATGAGTTTCGATGAATTCATTGATCATCTCACGAAGAAGTACATGCTTGTTGACGCTACTATATCCAATAAAGAAGGGTTGCTTGTAGCCTCCAACAGTAAAACACCCGAAGACGATGCTGCCATGGCTGTGGAAATGGCGAGAAAAGTCCGGAGTATATATGGTGGCGTTAGAGAAATTATCCTTGGAACTGAGGGTGAGAAAAGGTACATCTTCCGACTGCCTGCGGAGGAGGAGATAATAGCCCACGTAAGGACAAAAAGGGATCTAACGTATCCAGAAATTAGGAATTTTAAGAGGGATGTAATGAACTTTATGGAGGGTTACGTATGAATCCATTGATGATTTTTGCCCTAACGCTCGCATTAGCACTCCACCCCTCCTCTGTTAAACCGGGAGAAGAGATCTCGGTTAGCCTTTATGGTAACGGAACGTATTTACTCGAGGTTTCCGATCCAGACATTTACTTTAGTGAAAGCCTTTCAAATAAAATTGTTGCGACTCCTGGGAGTTATGAGTTGAGGGTGGGATTTGAAACCACTCCCGGGATGAAGAGCATATTCGTGCGACATGAAAATGGGAGTTTGGTCGAGATAAGATACTTTTTAGTTTTACCTCTTTCTGAGGCAGATCTAGGTAAATTGGTCGATTTAGCTTCTGAGATGGAAAGGGAGTTTATTTCTCTGAAAAACCAGATCAACCTACTTAAAGATGAGATAAAGCAGAAAGAGGCCGAAATCGAGAGATTGAAAAACCAGCCTGGAGTTAATGACGAAAAAATAAGGGAGCTTGAGAATCAGATTTCAGATCTGAAATCTCAGGTCCTCTCCAAAGAAAATGAAGTTTACAAACTAAAAATCAAAATCTCGGATCTTAATAACACCGCACGATCGTTACAAGATCAGGTAGTTAAGCTTCAATCTGAGAAAAATATCTTGGAGAGTCAGATGGCTAAGTTAGGTTCTCCAGAATTCTTGGAGGCCACAAAGCTGGGATTCTTTTTCATTGTTGCATTCACGGCAGGAATTCTGATCTCTCTACTAAGGAGGTGAAAAATTTGGCAAGAATAATTACGGTAGCATCAGGAAAGGGAGGAGTTGGTAAGACTGTGTTGGCTGCCAACATAGGAATAACCCTCTCTCTTTATGGAAAGGACGTTACGATCCTGGATGCTGATATTGCAATGGCAAATCTGGAGTTGATTCTCGGGATGGAAGGGATGCCGATCACGCTCCAGCATGTCCTCTCTGGAGAGGCATCGGTTGAAGAAGCCATCTATACCGGCCCAGGAGGAGTTAAAATCGTTCCTGCAGGTATATCGCTGGAGGGGTTAAGAAAGGTAAATCCTGATCTGCTGGAGAACGTTCTACTCTCTATTTTGGAAAGAACCGAAATCTTAATTCTGGATGCTCCTGCAGGTTTAGAAAAGAGCGCTATAATAGCTTTAGCATCAGCAAATGAGCTCCTACTTGTCGTTAATCCGGAGATCTCATCGATAACCGATGGTCTAAAAACGAAAATGGTTGCAGAAAGACTTGGAACGAGGTTGCTTGGGATTGTTGTTAACAGGGTTACATCTTCAGGGATTGACATGGCCAAGAAGGAAATAGAGGCGATTCTTGAGGGAAGAGTTATAGCCGTCATTCCAGAGGATCCAGAGGTGAGAAAATCCGCAGCCTTTGGGCAGCCGGTTGTGCTAAGATCCCCCAACTCGCCAGCTGCACGGGCGATAAAGCAGCTTGCTGCAAAGATCGGTGGAGTTAAATATGTCGAGGAGTACGCCGAGGTTAAAGAGAGTCCGATAAAGAAGTTGCTAAAGATATTCAGGAGGTGATCTGATGGGCTTTTTCGAATCCTTCATCTTGGCTCTTCTCTTCATAAGCTTACTCATGAATGTGTTCCTGTATCTCAAAGTTAAACAGCTGAACACCGAATTAAGAAATGTAGGTAGTAAAGTTGAGCTTACCAAGGAGGAGCTATCTCAAATCAGAACAAGAATTGAGAAAATGAGACGGGAATTTTGAATTTTAAACCTTGGCTTAATTTACGTTATATTCTGCCTGTATTTTGTTCTCTAATTACATCTTGATTATAAGAGTTCTTGGTTATAAGAGTTCCCAAGCATCAATCATTCTTTTTCCTGCCTCGTTAAATCCAACAACCTCTGGTTTTATGAAACTCGGTAGTAATCTTGAGTAAATCTTCTCGCAATATCTTTCATCGCCTAGAACAAAAAGGGCTCTGTCATCCTTGGATCTAAGGGCTCTTCCTAAGGCTTGGCTTGCTCTATGCATTGCTGGGATGACGTAAGAATAGTACCAGCCTTTATCCTCTCCGTAAACTCTTTTGTAGTACTCTATGTAAAGCTTTGTCCTCAGAGTCATCCTTTCGAAAGGAATGCCGACGATGAATATCCCCTCTAGTTCTTTGCCCGGAAAATCTGCCCCTTCTGCAAATCTTCCAGTCATTGGAGCGACGAGTATGCCACCATTTTCCTTGAAACCATCGAGTATTTCCCTAGCTTTATCCCCCTGCATGCCCTGTCTTTCGATGTAAAGTCTCTTTCCTTTATTTTTGGCGATTTTTTTCAGGGAAGGCAGTAAACCATTTTGGATTCTGTAGCTGGCAGAAAAAATAGCGAGGTTAGCATCGATTTCGGTAAAGGTCTCGATCAATTCTATGTACTTCTCTACTTCCTCCTTACTTAACTCCTCTCCCCTCGTACTCAAACCCTTGATTATGAGACTTCTGCATTTTCCCAATTCGGTTGTAAAACTCTTTCCTTTCCAGTCCTCGAGACCTATAGTTTCCGCAAAGGCTTCTACTGGCTTTAAGGTTCCAGAACAGAAAACGCATTTACGAAATTGTCTCCAGACGTCTCTGAGAATTTCCGCACTTCTCATGTCCCATCTCTCTATTATCAGGTTGTTGGGTTCTGCGGTTGCTATGAAGGAAATCCCATCCTTACCTATAAACTCAAAAGAATCTAGAAAGAATGATGCAAGATGATAGGATGAAGATCGCGGAGCTTTACCCTCATCAAGTCTTCTTCTCCTAACAAACTCCCCAACCTTTTTGATATCGGGGAGATACTCAGCATAAATTGCAAAATTTCCTATATCTATAACTCTCTCTTCTTCCTTGTTCCCAAGCATGTTTCTATGGATTTTTTCAGCGATCTCCATCATTTCCAGTACAACAGCCTTGAGTTCGAGTTCTCCTACTTCGTCAAGTTCCCTCATTGAGTTTTTGAATGTGTTTAACGTGATTTGATCCGAATTGATGTTTCCAACAAGTCTCAGATTATGTGCCTCATCAACAACGAGATAGCATGCTTTGAATGGGATAATGCTCCTTATCACCCAGCTCATTCCGGGATGGACTATGTAGTTGTAGCTAAGAGAAACCAAGTCGGCATGATAGAGGAATTCTCTCTGTAGGTAGTACGGACATACCTTTGCCTCCCTACAAATCTGGATTATTTCCGAATAGATCAGAGGTCTTGTGGGGTTGATCGTATAATACCTCAGATTTTCATAATAGGGGCATTTAGCTCGAAAGGTCCTACAGAAGTAAGCGACTGAATCGGTCTCTAAAATTCCCCTTTCCCTAGCGGCCAAACACATGTCTCTCTTCCCTCTGAAGGAGAAGCCGAAGAACTTCTTTTTTGAAACTTTGTTTATCTCCTTTAGCTCCTCAACAGGCCTATCTGCTTCGTTTCCTGTTCTTACAGCCCAAATCACTGGATGCGACTTGTTTATGAGAGCCGATAGGATGACAGGTGTTTTTCCAAAACCTGTGGGGGCGTCTATGCAGAGATTCTCTTGGCTTTTAGCAATGAACCTTAGTGCTTCTTCCTGTCCTTTCCTGAATGAGTAGGGGAAATACCTCATTTATGAGTTGTCGGTTCCAAGTTAAAAAGAGATTTTGTTTGGGTTGAAAGTATTTCAGCCGAAGTCGTTGGAAAATTAGTAGAGATACAATTCAATTGCCTTTTACATAGGTTCTTCCAGTTCCCTCAAGTCTATCTCAGTCATCCTTTTCAAGGGCTTTTTTCAAGGCAGCTCTCGCTAGGATTCTTGTAGAGTCCAGAGTTGGTATAGGTGAATCTTTTTCCGTTACCAGCAAGGGTATTTCAGTACACCCAAGCACAACGGCATCACATCCTTGATCCCTTAATTTGCTGATTACCTCGCAAAAGTATTCACGAGATATGGGATAAAAGCGGCCATAGACGAGTTCATTGAAAATGATCTCGTTAATTCGTTTTCTGTCCTCTATCTCGGGGATCACGTATTCGATACCTACTGCATCAAGCTTAGCAGGGTAAACGGAAGATTCCATCAAAAAGCGTGTTCCCAAAACTCCAAGACATTTATAGTTCCTTCGTTTTGCTTCGGTGGCAACTTCTTCAGCAATATGAAGCCATGGAATTGGTGATTTCTCGATAACGAGATCAAATGCCTGATGGATCGTATTGTCGGGACATATGGCAAAATCCGCTCCCACTTTGGCTACTTTATCAACCGAAGCTAACATCAAGTTGGCCACCCCCTGCCAATCGCCCGCCTCGATATATTTCATGTATTCATTGAAGGGGAGAGTATGCATGGTGACCTCGGGATGTGCGTATTTTTCTCCTATTAGATTTTCTCCCTCTATACAGATCGTGCGATAACAAAGAGCTGCCCCTTCTGCGCTACATGCAACTATTCCAATGTGCTTGGTCATGTTTTTCACCTTAGCTTCTGTATATTAGTATGTTTTGCCATTACTTTGGTTATCCTTTATCTCATGATATAGCCAAAGTTCTTAGTTCTAATTCTAGTCTTTGATAGTTTTCAGACGAAATCTCTCTGTTGTGGAAAAAAGCTCTTTATCAAGCTCATAAAAACTGACCACCACTTCTCTACCATCAATTTCCAGAATCATAAAGGAAGGCTTGAGTGACCCTCCTCCTCCACCCCAGACTCCCGTAGCTGAACCGGGATTCAGCAGTAGAACCTCATCAAAATGGATGTCGGGAGAGTGGGTATGGCCCGAAATTAGGAGATCGACTCCGAGCCTTTTTGCTATGGCTTTAAGCTGTTCTCTGTTCCCCCTCGGATAAACCTGATCACCATGAACCACTCCAATCTTTATTTTTTCGGCGTTAAACACATCGTATTCTGGAAGTGGAAGATGATCCATATTTCCTCTAACAACAGTTACTTCTGATAGGCCTTCTAAGTAATCTAAAACCTTTCTGTCGGTCAGATCACCCGTGCAAACGACCTTGTCAAACTTTTCATTCTCAATTAAATTTGATATCTCTTCTGGGATCCAGGAAGCCCTTCTCGGTATGTGGGTGTCTCCGATCACAAGAATTTTCATATTAGCTTTTTAGCCTGATTTGATTAAAATTTGTTATGCGAAAAAGAGTGTGAAATGGGTGAGAATAAGAGTGAGAAGATGAACCAAGGTGAACAAAAACTTGAATTTTTAGATTGTAAGTTGTAATGTAAAATACCCCGACTAACTTTCAACTAACTCTTTACAGCAGACACGATCTCGTTTGGCCTTATAACAGAAACTCCTGTTCTTCCCCCAAAAATCTCTATCAAAACGATCCAATCCGGGTTTTTAAGATCAACCTTTCGATCGACGATCTTCGCAATCGACTCGATCACATCTCTGGAATGAAGTGTGGTGTGTCTCTTCTCAACAGTTATCCTAAAGGTCTCTTTTTCTCCGATCTTTGGGAGCAAGACTTCAACGGCATTCTTAATATCCTCGATATCGGTTTTTACCACCCTCTCTAAAGGAATGTACCTTTTCGTATGGAGGAAAAGTTCCGGTTTTTCTTGAACAAGCTGAGAAACCTGTCTTACAGCCTCGATGGGTTTTTCAATTTCTACAACAAGCAGTCCTTTGATTCCCGTCTCTTCTACTCTAGCTTCAACACCAATCGATGCGAGAATCTCTTCAGCCTCAAACTTTCCGGGAAATTCTTCACCTCTTGCAGTTGTTATGAGAAGCCCGGACATATCCATACTTCTATCCTACCCTTTTAAAGTTAACTTTAAACCTCACTTGAAGTTTGAAGAACAGCCGGTTTCCTGCCAAGATACTCCGCTGCGGTGACGAGTCTTTTACCTTTCATCTTTGCCTCCTCCCAAACCTCTCTTGTCCTATCCTTGAATTTTGGCTCCCTTGGCAGATGGTGATCGTAGATAATCAGCTCGGTGTCAGTCTCCCTCAAAATCTTTAAGGCGTTCTCAATTGTTCTTCGGAAATTGGTCAAGTTAAGAGTGTAGCCCAGCATGTAGGTCATGGGACCGTCGAGTATGAGGATATTCGGATTCTCATCGATTATCCACTGGGCATAGTCTTCTATTATCGGTCCGTTAAGATCTGAGGTGTGAATAAGCTTTTCGCCCTCGAATTCTATTACAGTTGAGAAGACCCAGCCTACCCTTGAATATTCAATCCCGTGAAATAACGGCTGGGTAAACCTTAGCCTTGTTTTCCCGCGCTTGAATTTTCTCCCCTCAGCGAATCTGATTTCTCCATCCTTAAATTTCATTTCCGGGATTCTTTTATATGTATTCCATTTTCTGACTCGATTGCGAAACCACCTTCGCCCCTTCTCTAAAAGCTCGTCTCTTCTTTGCTGGTAGTCTCCAAAATCCTTTTTCGACGAAATTTCCAACCCTGTCATTGGATCCTCGAATTCCTTTTCAACTGGCTTCTCAAAAGAATTCTTCAAATTTTTACCGAAAGATCTAAAGAGTTCTTCAAAGAAAACCTCAGCCCTTTTCCTCTGAGAATCGTTTATGAATTCGTTTGGGTTTTTTGCAAATATTGAAGCGTTTGAATAGATCTCGCTCGTGTGGCTCGTGTGGATAAAATGATCATAGTGGTAGTGGGAAATCACGACAATATCGGCGAAGGTGATAGAATTGATCTTCTCAATCGCCTCTTTATACCATGAAAATTTTTGCTCGTCGGAAGCAGGAAACCCGGGATGCATTACCGCCGCTCCCGGATCTATCAGGATATTTAGATCTGTTTTTATTAAAGTGCAGGAGGATTTTGCACCTAAAGAGTCGAACCAGATCAGCTTGAAGTCCATATCATTTTTTGACCCTGAAATTTAAAAGTTGGTTTCACGTCACTAGTTCTTAGTTCTTAAATTCTCGATTCTTGGAAAACTATAATTTTTAACCGAGCTATCACTCATCTCTTATCACGTCTTCTTCCCGTAAATTATATACACGTTCCTTTTTTTCGGATATGATACTGGTAACGGTTGGAATTTAATATCCGTTAATCCCATAGTTTTCAATACCTCTTTTAGTTTCTCATCAACGACCCAACCACCTATACCTCTCGGCGGTTCAATGATTGCGAACTTACCCTTGGGCTTTAACACACGAATCATTTCCTGTAATGCTTTTATCCTATCTTTTTTAATCATATGGATAACAAAACTTGCAACAACAACATCGAAATACTCATCGGGGAAAGGGATATTCCTTGCGTCTGCCTTTTTGAATGTAACAAACTTATTCACACCCTCTATTCGTGCATTTTTCTCTGCAGTATCCATTGACGTTCCACCGCCAAAGGGAAGCCATATGTCGATGCCAACTGCCTTGCATTTCGCTCTTTTAGCGAAACCTATTGCAAGCAAGCCTCCACCAGTACCGACATCCAAAATTTTGTCGTTTTCCCTTGGCTGGACGAGATTTATGAGTTCATTCCTGATTCGTAATCTCTCTTCAAGGATATTCCCTCTCGCCCATCTACCCGCATTGTAGATAAAATACGGTGAAAATACCGACAATAGGTATCCCCCTAGATGGTAATACATTCCTTCATAAATGCCCAAGAAGAACAAAAGTAATCCAGTTGCTAAATTTGTTACGATGTGCCATCCAGCGCCACCATAATTAGGCTTTTCCTTTTTCTCGCTCATCGGATAGCACCTATGAGTGGCGAATAATCGTAATTTCTTTGAATTCTTTTTGAGTTATTCTTTTTGAATTCAGTTAGCCATGCTATATAAAAATAACTTTCTTTTTCTTTCTTTTATAATTTCAGGTTTCAGAAAATTCGACATGTGCTCTGAAGTAATCGGTCTGAATTAATCAGTACACGTTTAAGTGTGGGTCTTCTTTGGAGTGTATGTACAAGAAAATTGTATTATCGTTGGATATCGGAACAATTCTTTTTTTTTAGACTATACTCTTAAAATATGAAAAAGCTTAAATAGTGGATAGATATCCTTTTTGCATGCCCAAGAAAAAAGTTTTGCTGGATGAGGATGAACTACCAAAAAAGTGGTACAACATACTTCCGGATCTCCCAGAGCCCTTACCACCACCTCTACATCCGATGACGAAGGAACCTCTAAAGCCAGAGGATCTTGAGCCTCTTTTTCCAAAGGGGCTGATAAAGCAGGAGATGAGCAACGAAAGGTACATTAAAATTCCTGAAGAAGTACTTGAAGTTTACAGAATGTGGAGACCGACACCTCTTATCAGAGCTGAAAGGCTTGAAAGATACCTCAAAACTCCTGCTCGTATCTATTATAAATATGAAGGAGTAAGCCCTCCAGGAAGTCATAAACCGAATACAGCTGTTGCTCAGGCCTATTACAATATGAAAGAAGGAGTAGAAAGACTTACAACTGAAACTGGAGCGGGACAGTGGGGTTCAGCTTTGTGTTTCGCTACAAAGCTTTTCGATATGAAGTGCACAGTCTACATGGTGAAGGTTAGCTACGAGCAAAAACCGTATCGTAGAATTATAATGGAAGCCTATGGTGGGGAAGTGATTCCAAGCCCTTCGAACAGAACGGAAAGTGGCAGGAAAATTTTGGAATCGGATCCAGACACTCCGGGGAGCCTAGGAATTGCGATAAGCGAGGCTGTTGAAGATGCAGCGAAAAATGATGATACGAAATACAGTCTAGGAAGTGTTCTCAATCACGTTTTGCTGCACCAAACGGTAGTCGGTCTCGAACTGAAAAAACAGCTCGAAAAGATAGATGAAAAGCCGGACATCTTGGTGGGATGCGTTGGAGGCGGAAGCAACTTTTCTGGCTTGTCTTATCCTTTCGTTAAAGATTCCCAAAAGAATGGGCTGAGGATAGTTGCTGTTGAACCTGCAGCATGCCCAACACTTACATCAGGTGAGTACAGATACGACTATGGAGATACAGTCGGCTTAACTCCGCTGATAAAGATGTATACTTTGGGCCATAAGTTCATCCCACCACCAATCCATGCCGGTGGTCTGAGGTATCATGGTGACGCTCCAACACTTAGCTTACTCGTCGCAAAAGGGGTCATAGAGGCGGTCGCGGTGAAGCAACTTTCGACCTTCGAAGCAGGCTTAATCTTTGCAAGAACGGAGGGAATAATACCCGCACCCGAATCGAACCATGCGGTGAGAGTGGCGATTGATGAAGCACTGAAAGCAAAGGAAAAGAATGAAGAGAAGGTTATCGTGATAGGGCTGAGTGGACATGGGTATTTCGATCTATCAGCCTACGATTCGTACCTTAGTGGAAGGTTGAATGATACATAAGACATATGATTTCTTTTTTAAAATTTTTAAAAAACTGCTTTAAAATATCCTTTTGGTTGGTGTGTGGTTGTTGGCCTGGGATTCGGGAAAAAGAAAGTGTTGCAAAAGTTGACTGGCTTAGTTTGGTGAGACCTATATATTTAAAATCTTAAAACGCTTTACAAGTTATTTGGCTTTTTCAAGCTCAAACTCTTTGTGTAAAACCCTGACAGCCTCTTTTCCTTCCTTCTTTGAGACAGCAAAGGAAACGTTGTATTCAGAGCAACTCTGGCTTATCATTACGATGTTTATCCTGTTTTTCCCGAGGGCTGAGAAGATTCTTCCTGCAACTCCTGGCGTGCCAGCCATTCCAGCTCCGACTGCACTTACAACGGCAACATCACTGAGCTTTTTCACACTAACTATGCCGTTCTCTAGGGGTTTTAGGGCTGAGTAAGCTCTTTCAATATCGGATTCATCAACCACAATCGAAAGATTGAGTTCGGAGGAGCTCTGGGAGACCATAATAACGTTAACTCTCTCTCGAGAGAGTCTCCTGAAAACGTCCGACATGATCTCGGCAAAATCAAATCCAGCTCCGCCAATATTAACGATGGCAACTTTCTCGATCAGACTTAGGGCTTTGACTATGTCTTTGGTGGAATCGCTCTCTTTTTTGATAACGGTTCCATCTGCCTCAGGATTAAAGGTGTTCTTTATCCTAACAGGGATCTCACACCTCATCACGGGCTCAAGAGCTCTGGGATGGAGTATCTTAGCTCCAAAGTGGGAAAGCTCCATCGCCTCCTGATAGGATATCTCTGGAATCAATCTTGCCTCGGGAACGATTTTTGGATCCGTTGTAAGGACACCATCAACTTCTTTCCACAACCATACCTCGTCAGCATCCAGAGCTGCCGCAACAAGCGTTGCCGTGAGATCGCTGCCACCTCTACCGAGTGTGGTAATGCTTCCGTCCTCTGCTCTTCCTATAAAGCCCGTGATAACGGGTGTGGACTTCTTGATCTTTATCAATGGATCGAGTCTGCTCTTTATTATGCTATAAACTTCTGGTACGGGCTTAGCCCTTCCGAAATTCCTGTCCGTTAGAATCCCTGCCTCGCCTCCCGTCATCGCGAGGGAATCGACTCCTATCGAAAGGAGGGAAGCTGATAAAATGGGCGCAACCAGTCTTTCACCAAAGGAAAGAATGAAATCCCTGCTTCTCTTCGTAAGCTCACCCAGATATCCTATTCCGAGCAGCACTTTCTCGAGTTCGTCCAGAAGCTTATCAACTTTCTCAAAAACCCTGTTCTGAAGATCGGGATTCTTTACAGCAGTGCTGATCGCCTCATAATGCTTTTTCGTGAGTTCAGCGATGAAGAGTTTAACGTAACTGGAGGAAGGTTCTTTATAGCATTCCTCAGCAGCCTCTATCAAAGCATCGGTCACCCCGGCCATTGCAGAAACCACAACGGCCTTTTCATACTCTTCAAACTTCTTCACGAGGTTTGCAACGTGGAGTATGCTTTCTCCATCCTTCACACTTGTTCCGCCGAACTTCATTACGACCCTCATCCTTCCTCCTCCGGTTAATTACTATTTGTAATACGTTTATAACAGGGTTTTTGAATCAGGGAGTAATATAAACTTTTTCATGAACAACGCTTTTAGGTACTTCGTTTTTTATTACACAGTTTAGAAAAATTGCGAGACTCTGGACGTGCTCTAAGGATTTGTTCTCTCTATTAGATCATACCGATCTTGGCCGCAAGCTTTGCCAGAACCTCTTTCCTTTTTGCTGGAATGAACTTTATCGAGCCAACGACCAGATGACCGCCTCCCTCAACTCCTGCGTTCTCAACTTCCTCTTGAAGCTCCCTTACAAGTCTTGGAATATCGAGAGAAACACCTTCGCTCCTTATAACGGCAAAATCAGGCCCATAACCGATTGTTACAAGCCGTTCGTACTCCTTTTTCATTCTGTCGTGGAACTCACCGGTAAGCTTTCCTGGAGGTGGAAAGGTGAACCTTTTGGTGTAGTTTTCTAGGTCTAGGGCTATGAGATAGATCCCGTTGGGAAGTTTTTGAACCTTGTATCCTCCTTGGATGGTTCTTAATTGTTCCTCTATCGAGTTCTTGGCATAGCCAGAGAGCATTGAAACGAGCTTCGCCTGCCTGTCTTTCCTCCCAAAACCGAGCATCTCCTTTATTATCTGGCTTCCACTTCTGAATCTTAGGTAAAAAGCCTCGTATTCGATTGCCAAAGCTATATCTCTTAACTCATCAATCGAATAATCCGAGATCTCCAGGTACTTCTCCACCTCTCCCTCAGCTCGATCGCCGACTATGGATATGGCAGGAAGGTTTCTCAAATCAACTTCCGGGTTAATCATCTTGGCTATCTCCACGCAAAGGATTCCTGAGGTGTGATTGCTGTCTCCTCCTGCTTTGTAGGGATTCACATGATGAATGAGGTACTTATCAACTTCTTCGTCGGGAAAGTGATGGTCTATCGTAATAACATCCGCTCCGAAGGTTATGAACTGCCTGATCGCAGGAACGTCTTCGTAGCCAGAGCCATTGTCAAC
>QMZD01000013.1 GCA_003662985.1 Archaeoglobales archaeon
GAACGAAGGTAAAGGAGGATTCGACTTCTCCTGGTTGATCCTGCTTGCAGGAATGGGAGTGATTGCTTATGGTCTCCTCAAAAAGTAAGAAGTGGCTGTTTGCAGGAGGGGCTCTGCTCCTGCTATACTTTCTGATGGGAAGAGCCGGAGGTCTTGGCTTATTCTCAGGCTGGCCTGGAGGAACTGGAAGGGAAGAAGAGGAAGAAGATCCTTACGCTTATGAGGATTACTCGGCATGGGCTGATAGGAATAAGGTCCTATTAGATCCGAATCTTCTTGGAGGACAGAGTGAAAGCGGACTTCCAACTGAGCCAGCAGGACCATCTGAAGTGAGTCCATTTATAGGTCCACAGGTTCCGGAGTATATCCCACCCAGGCCTTATTCAACGCCGGCATCTCCTCCACTTTATCCAGGAGAACCAACACAAACCCAGCCTGATTTCTTTGAAAACATTCAGAGGACCATTGCCAGGACCTTGAATATAAGAAGAGAAGCAGTTGAACCACTCGAGGCAGCAACAGGAATGGTTGCAGGGGGCCTGTTGGGATTAAGGCTCTTAAGAAGATTTGAAAGAGGAGGCGGTGGAGCAGTAGAGGCAGGGAAATCCATTGCCAGAAAATTTGGAGGAGGAGCCGGCGAAGTAGCTGAAAGAACTGCGGCAAGAACAGCCTTGAGGGAAGGAAAGTCTCTCATCAGCAGAATCGCAGGAACAGCCGGAAGAACGGGAATCAGAGAGATAACAGAAGGAGGAATTCTCGGCCTTGGAAGGAGGGTTCTGAGATACATACCAAGACTTGCAAAAACTGCTGGGAAGGGGTTGGTCTTCGGAATTCCAGGAGCGGTTATCGCAACCGTCTTCGGGCCTGAAGTTACGGCTGCAGCAGGTGGCCCAGAACTCAAAGCTCCTGCTGGAGGAGTTAAGAGCATTTTACTCTCGGAAAAACCAATTGTTACTCCAGAAAGTAAAACACAGGTCAAATCTGGCTTGATTACAGGAGCTGAGAGAACGATGGCAAGACTTGCCAGAACTGAAACTCTTCCGGAGGTGAGATTGTGAGTGGAGAGGACGAGCAGATCAAGCTTTTAAGGGAGATTAAGGAAGCTTTGAAGCAGGTTGAGGGTTATTTCATCTACACTTCGACAAGCTACACAACGGCGGTTGAGAATTTGCTGGATGAATATCCATGCAGATACGTCAAGTCGGATACGCTGATGGCCGACCTCTACGAATACTGGATCATCTGCAAGGATCACGTCTGGCAGGAGATAAGGGACAGGATCTCACAGTCAGGATTCAAGGCTTACTGCAGCAATACAAGGCTTCCAGTAAGCGGAACAATCGGAACGATCAACGCTGTCGTTGAGAAGGCTCAGGTTTATGGTTATGATAATGCAGCTTCAGATTGGAAAGCGATCTATGAAACTGGAAACGCCTTGCACGTCAGGCTGAAGGCTGAGGACGTTGGACTTCCACAGAGCTCCGGGAATGTTGAGGCCTTCGATGTTACAGTTGGGACTACACCAGCGGCAATAACATCAAACACCCATAAAGCAAGGAAATTAATTCTTCAAGCAGATTCAGGAAACTCGGATAGCATCAGAATAGGAAATTCAACGAACCAGGTTATAGTGATGGCTGCTGGAGACGTTAAGGAACTTCTGGATGTGAATGTTAACGAGATCTATGCAGTCTCAGCCACAGCAGATCAGACTCTGCATGTGCTTTACGTGAGGTGACAGCATGGTTGAGGTTCCGGTCAGAACCAGAGGAGATCCTTTCGCAGGAGCTTTGAAGGATTTTTCTTTGATTAAACCTTACTCTGCAATAGTTTTCAAGGTAGGAGATCTGGTAATTGCTGAAGATAGCAGAGGAAGGAAAATAGAAAAAGGTGATGCAGCAGAAGTAATCAACTCAGCATTAGAACAGGGAGGTAAAATATTCATCAAAAATGGAATCTATACCATTGACTCAGATCTCAACATAACAAGATCAGGAGTAGTTATAGAAGGAGAAAGCAGAATGAACACGATCCTAAAAGCTGCAACAGGGTGCACGAAAATAATTAACATCGATGATGTTCAATATACCACAATTCGAGATCTAAGATTGCAGGGAGAAGGAATTGCCGAACATTGTATTTATGCTGACACTTTAAATGCTCCGGCCGGAGAAGGAAGAATAACACTTGAAAACATACTAGCATACAATGCACAAACAGACGTGATCCAGATTAGAAACTGTGCAATTACAAGAATGCTGTTTGTTTACGCCCATACTGGAAGAAACGCTTTAGACATAAGAGACTGTCAGCATGCATGGATAATTGGATGTGATTTTGAGGATGCAACCGAACAAGGCGTTTTTACATCAAACTGTGAAGAAATATACTTCGATGACGTAAAAATAGCAGATAACGGCCAAGAAGGAATTTACATCAGCTACCAAGATAAAGATATTTACATGACAAACATGAGAATAGCAAACAATGGCTATCATGGGGTTAGAATCCATAGTTCAGTTAACGGTCCAATACTTATGGACAACATAAGAATCTACAGACCTTCAACTGCCGGTGCAAATATATATGATGGAATATTCAATGGTGGTTGTAGTAAAGTAATAGCAAGAGGTTTAGTTATTGAAGACGATCAGAATAATATGCGATATGGAATAAACGATGCCGGAAATTACAACATATACGATGCATGTAAGATTCTTGGCTTTGTTACTGCAGCAACAAATCTAACCGGAACAGGGACTACTACAGACAATATACAAACATCATAATTTTTTATTTAAGGCTTGGATAAGCTCCTTAACCCTGGGCTTTCTGCCTTTCTGATTTAGAGTATTGGGACATTTCTTTTAAATTCATCGTTAAAATGGAAACTTGTCAACGATCTTAGAATATGCTTTGTCTCCTTCATTCAGCAGATCTAAATAATGCCTTTGTAGCATCCTTTCTGAAGTTCTGCCTTGAATGAAGTCAATTATATCATTCTCAATTCCATGCTGTCTCAGAAACATGGCATTCCATTTCCTCAGCATGTTCGGCAAGATTATTCTGTCGGCTAGCTTCTCACCTTTGAAGGTGGTTTCCTTGATTCCTGGGAATTTCTTAAGCTGCCTTGCAAAGCTTGCAGGCATGTAGGCCCAGAAGGCTTTCTTTGTTCTTCCGAGCTTCAGCAGTTCATACCTTGCTATCTTACCCTGAACAACGAGCTTTGAAGGGTCAAAAGTCCTGAGCATGTTT
Organism: Archaeoglobales archaeon; assembly: GCA_003662985.1. Classification (GTDB taxonomy): domain Archaea; phylum Halobacteriota; class Archaeoglobi; order Archaeoglobales; family Archaeoglobaceae; genus Archaeoglobus_A. The sequence continues at coordinate 3,256 of QMZD01000013.1, forward strand.
ACGGCCTCACTTAACCTCAACCCTGAATAGGCCAGCAGCTTTATCATCAGTCTCTTCTTCTCGTCCTTTACCTTATCCAGAGCCTCCTGAATCTTTTCAGTTGTTGTGAAGGCTTTTTTATGCTCCCTTACACCTGATTTTGGAATCTTGATAACTGCCTGGAAATCAATGAGCTGACTCTTTGTTCGATAACCTCTTTCGATTAGGAATTTCATGAAATCTTTGATTGCTACCTGATAATCCTTCGGCTTTCCTTCAAATATCGTTGCCAGTTCATGAGGATTGTTTATTCTCTTTCCAGCGATCGTTTTTTCAAGGATAGAGATGTAGCGATCAGCCGATCTCTTTGTAACTTGTTTATGAATCCATTCCTTAAATTCTTTTTTATATTTATCATAATCTAAAATAGCTTCTTGCTCCGTTTTGGAAACCGAGGATTCCGAGGGCTTGACCCTGAATCTGGCGCCTTTTCCTGACTCGGCAACCCCCGCGTCAAAGCGGCAAAAAATATCCCCTTGGAGAGTTTATGAAGTTTATGGTCTTGAAGTTTTTGTAATCTTATTTTAGCCTCCACTTTTCCTGTACGTTTTTGGTTTTTTTACCTTTATAATCGCTACCTTAAGCTTAACTCCATTTTTTATTTCCATCATGATTATAATGAAAAACTTTATTTAATACTAACAGAAGTTAATCTAAATTGAATCTATTGACTCTTCATAGGGGTGAGAAAAATTAAGGGAGATAATGGTAAACCAGAAACACCTCAAAACGAGGGGGGTTCTGGTGAAAAAAGATTGTCTGAAGTAGGTAAGTTTGATTATTCAGGATTCGGCTCTATAATCCCAGAAGAAACCGGAGATAACGGGGATAAAGAAAATAAAGAAAGTAAAGAAAACGAAGAAATCGAAGAACATAATTTTGATGGAACAGCCGATAGAATGGAAAATGTGGAAGGAGCAAATGATGAAACCCCAAGTCTGGAATTTCCTTACAAGGAAACAAAGGAAATCAAACATGAGGAGATTGAAAAAGAAGCTATAGAGTCTATAGAAAAGGCAAAAAAGAAGAAAAAACTTTGGATGGGTAAGAAAGAGAAGGAAAAAAAGAAAAAGAAAAAGTACAAACCGGTTTTTGAACCATACAACCCAGAGGTTCATGGTCCGCTTGTGGAGTATTCCCCCCCTCCGGGCTGGGAGATAATAGATGAATACTGGATAAAGGAGCATTACGCTAAAGTTTACATAATCCACAGCGATGAGGTTCACGATCAGAAGTACATCGTTGTAGAACCTAAGCTAAATCCCTATGAGGTTGAGGTATATTACGAACTTAAAAAGATTCTGAAAGATGAACTGGAGAACATAGAGATTGATGAGACTTCGGATAAAGAAGCGGTTTTGAAGGATGAGGTTGACAAACTTATAAAGTCGATAGGAATTGACTTGACTCCTCTGTCCTATTACAAGATACTTTACTATCTGATCAGAGATATTGTAAATTACGAGAGGATCTCCACCTTTATGGAGGACAAATTCCTCGAAGACATCTCCTGTAATGGATACAACATCCCAATTTTCGTTTTCCACAGAAACTATGCAAATCTCGAAACGAATGTGATTTTTGACGATCCTACAGAGCTGGATGCCTTTGTAATTTCTCTGGCTCAAAGATGCGGTAAGCACATTTCGATAGCCGACCCGATGATAGATGCAACCATGCCCGATGGAAGCAGAATTCAGATGACTTTGGGCAGAGAAATTACGGATCATGGCTCGACATTCACGATAAGGAAATTCAGGGAGGAGCCCGTTACACCAATCGACCTCATCTCCTGGAAAACGTTCTCATCGGAGGAGATGGCTTATCTTTGGCTTTGTATTGAAAACAAGAAGAGCCTCATATTCGCAGGTGGAACTGCGAGTGGTAAAACAACCTCAATGAATGCAATCTCCCTCTTTATTCCCAGAAGAGCGAAGATAGTCACGATTGAGGATACAAGAGAAATCATGTTGCCTCATGAGAACTGGATTCCTGCGGTAACGAGGGACGCTTTTCACGGCGATAAAACATCTATCGACATGTACGATCTGCTCAAGGCTGCTTTAAGACAGAGACCTGAGTTCATAATAGTCGGTGAGGTGAGAGGAAAGGAAGCCCTAACGCTGTTCCAGGCGATGTCCACAGGCCACACAACTTATTCAACTCTGCACGCTGATACCGTTACTGGAGTCATCCATAGACTTGAAAACCCGCCGATAGGTGTGCCGAGAGCCATGCTCGATGCCTTAGATATCATAAGCATTCAGGCTCAAACCTTCATCGGGAAGAAAAGAGTCAGGAGAAACATGGAGATAAGCGAAATTGTTGGATTGGATCCCTATTCAAAGATGCTCAGGACAACGACGGTGTTCCAATGGGATTCTGTTACGGATACGCACAAAGTTGTTGGAGCATCCAAAACTTTGGAGGATATAAGGAAGTCCAGGGGCTGGACGGTCAAGCAGCTTCAAAAAGAGCTGGAAAGGAGGAAGCAGGTTTTGGAATTTATGGTAAATCACAACATCAGGGATTTCAAGAGCGTTGCGAACATAATCCATGCGTACCAGAGCAATCCTGACAGCATACTCGAAAAGATGGAAATCGTAGTATAGAAGAAAAGGTGGTTGGATGATAAAAGAGGCAAACTATCTCAGTTACCTCGGATATAAACTCTTCGGAGAGAGAATTAGAAAGGAGAGACACAAGTATTACTATCTCGAAAAATCTCTCAGGCAGGCGATGATCTCAATGCCTCCCGAAATGTATATAGCCTCAGCCCAAATGATCTCCCTCATCTTCGGCCTCATAGGTGCTGCAGTTGGTCTGCTTACCGCATATTTGATTGTAGAGATCGTTGGTTTGCCAGAGGTCATAATCCCGATATCCTTACCTCAACCGCTTTACACCTTCTGGATGGTCTACAGGCCTTGGGTGATAGCGGGATTTCTAGCCATACTCATAACGGTTGTCCTATACTATGTTGGGTATTTGCTCTTCAAGATCTATCCGTCCACGGTTATAAGCGATAGGAAGAGCAAGATCAACAGGATTTTGCCTCATGCCATCACCTACATGTATTCATTAAGCAGAGGTGGAATGAATCTCGTCGAGATTTTCAGGAGTCTTGCCGAAAATCATGAAGTTTACGGGGAGGTTTCCGTAGAATTCGCCAGAATCATAAGAGATATGGAACTTCTTGGCAAAGATCTGAGAACAGCCCTTTCAGATGCTATAGACCTCTCGCCATCTGAAAACCTGAGCGAGTTCTTCCACGGTTTGATTACGATCATTGACAGCGGTGGAGACGTGACGAGGTACTTTGAGGAGAGAGCCGAATTCTATCTTGAAAGAGCAAAACAGGATCAGAAGAACTTTCTCGAGTTCTTGGGATTGATGGCGGAGAGTTATATCACCGCCTTCGTTGCTGGACCACTCTTCCTCATAATCATCCAGACGGTCATGGTTGTGATGGGACAAGGAAATGACATCGCATTGTATGCGATAATTTACCTGGTAATTCCTGTAGGTTCTTTCTTTTTCGCGATGGTCATTAAACTGCTCACTCCTATCGAAGAAGGAGAAGCTCCAGAGCTTAGAGAGAGTTTTGGTGTTAAGAAAAAGACGAACAGGATAGAAGGTTATGAAGATGCAATAAAAAGTTTTCACAAAAAGCTTAAATCTTGGAATCTAAAGAAAACGCTGAAGAATCCGTTGAAGCCGGTTAGGAGGAAACCAGTCTATTCATTCATATTTTCTATACCGGTTGGAGCTCTATTTATGCTATATGGTTTCCTCCAGTTCCCATACAGGCTGGGGATGGATTTCATCTCATGGTTCTTTTTCTTCGACGACTACCTCTTTATATCTCTTATCATAATATTCCTTCCGTTTGTGATATTCTATGAAGCCGGGAGGAGAAAGATAAAGACCGCATTAAGACTCACTCCGGTTTTCCTGAACAAGCTTGCCTCGGCGAATGAGAGCGGTATGCCGATCTATCGAGCTATAACGATGATCGCAAAAACCGATACAAGTCCGCTGAGAAAAAATATCGCAAAAATAAAGTCAGATCTCGACTGGGGAATAAGTCTTAACGACGCGCTCGTTAGGTTTGCGAACAGACTTAAGATCTTCGAACTCTCGAGGACAATAACTCTCCTCAATGAGGCGTTGAAGTCGACAGGGAATGTTACGGAAGTCCTCATGGTTTCTGCCAAGGACGCCTCAAATGCGGAGCTCATGAGGAGGGAAAGGCTCACGAACATGTTCATGTACGTCATAATTGTTTACATATCCTTCTTCGTCTTTATTGGGATCGTTTACATAATCTCAACGACCTTCCTTTCAACCCTTGCTGAGAGCGCAGCAAAGGTTGCCGAGAGTGGAGCCTCTTATGCCATGCTTCAGGGGATAAACGCTGAAACGTATAAAAACATCTTCATGCATGCATCGATCTTCCAGGGGATATTTGCCGGAATCGTAGCAGGAGTTATGGGAGAGGGAAGCATATCTTCCGGGATAAAGCACTCGCTTATAATGCTTGTGGTAGCCTATCTGCTGTTTACGATTTTTATTTAAATTCTATAAATTGAGAGTCTACGCATTTCGTTGAATTTTTAAATATTTTTAATTGCGATCCCAACTCCGGTGAGGATCAGTATCATCCCGAAGAGCTGTATACCACTAAACGATTCGTTGAAAACGAGAAAGCCGAATATTGAAGCTGCTACCGGTTCTGCAAGGGCAAGCAATGGTCCTTCGGATATCTTGCAGTACTTAAGACCGAAATTGAACAGGGTAAACGCGATAGCTGTTGGAATTAAACCAAGGGCTATAAGCCATCCCAAATCGAGTTCAGAGAGTGGAATAACAAAAACACTAGGTAAAAGGATGAGGGAGGAAATTCCGAGATAAATCGTTGTGATCTCCAAAGAAGGCATCCACTCCCTTAGCCTTTTTATAATGAAAAAATAGAAAGCATAGCTCAATCCTGCAACGAAACCAAACCCAACACCCATGTTTAAGCTACCAGATGGTATTAACATAAAAAATAGGCCTGCGAGGCTTATGGGTAGAGAAATGAAGACTGTATGATTAATTTTCTCTCCAGTTAGATATGCAATTGGTATAACGTAAACAGGAGCCATATAAAGGAGTAAAGCCGCTAAACCAACAGGAATTAGCTGTATTGCGGAGATATAAAATGTAACGATGGTTACATTAATGATTGAAATAGTTAAGAGTAATTTTGGATCATCGAAGGATGGCCTTCTTTTGACTGAGATGGTTATCGGTATGAGGAAAAGAAAGCCGAAGAGGAATCTGAAAAAGGTTATGTGGATGGGATTCATGTGGATGTTTCTTACAAATACGGCAACCGAACCCATGAGAACAGCGGCTGTTATCACCGATGCAACACCGCTGAGCTCCCTGATCTCCTGTGTCTTCATATCACTTCTCTTATCGCCCCACAATAAATCGTTTTGGTATTTGTTTCAAAAAATACTAAAAATTAAGGTGGGCACGCCTCGGGTCGATTCGCTTTGCAGGGGGACATTCAAGACATCCTCTCCTCCCCGCTACCCCGACAGCGCCGGTCGTCCGGAGTAAGCTTGCTCCCTTCCGGGCCTGGGCCGTTCCCTCCGGTTAATACTGCTGACAGCCCCTCCGGGCAGCCAGACAGTAACCGCCGGCCCATCGGGACGGGGACTCTACGAGGATGAGGAGAATGCCATCCCCTGCTCCACGAACCTTCCCTCGGCTTCGGCCCCCGCATATCGACGGTTTCGGGTCACAGGCTACGCCGAGCAGCCCGGCCTAGCCCACCAGAATAGATGTTTCTGAGAGGTATATTAAGCTTTCCGGAGATGGAAAGCGTTGGTTCAAATCACCCAGTTTAACTAATCGATAACAGATTGATTTAAGTAGGGAAATAGACTAAGGTTGAAAGACTAAAAATACAATTTATAAAAGAGGTGACCTGATGAAAGGGATGAAAGAAATGAAGGAACTGATTGGACATGTAACTTCGAACAGCAACAAGGTTAAGATAATCGAAATCCTTCACCGGAAAGAAAGCAATTCGAAGGCTATTTCAAAAAGCATGAGGGTTCCGGACAGGGTTGTCAAAGGTTTACTCGATGAGCTTGTAGAAGATGGAATAGTTGAAGCCAATGAAGGAATTTATAAGCTTACGGATCTCGGTAAGCAGATATTCGGTGAGGTAAAAGGAATAAGGGGGTAGTGGTAGCTAAGATGGACAGCTCAGCAAAGACACATCCAATACTGAGAGAATACGAGGAGAATGGAGAGAAGGTATTTGTTCTGAGGAATTTTGTTGAAATAAGGATACCCATTCCCGCTTATGAATCTCTGGTAAGGAGAAGGGAGAAGGAGTACGTAATTTCCTATGCTGAACCGAGGCGGATTTTAAGCCATATCACAAAGAGAAATCTCATTTTTGTTACTAAAGAGAGTGGAATTCCCCTCATGGGGAGCTCTGCTTTCGGTCTGATAGATAGAGGCACCAACTTGATCCAGATAAGGCCCGTTTGCGGGTGCAATCTGCGGTGCATCTTTTGCAGCGTTGATGAAGGAAAGAACAGCAAAACCAGGGCAACGGACTATCTGGTAGATCCGGATTATATGCTGGAGTGGATAACAGAAGTTGCACGATTCAAGGGCAAAAATGTTGAGGCGCATATAGATGGTCAGGGAGAGCCTTTTCTTTATCCCTACATAGAAGAATTGCTTGAGGGTATATCGAGATTAAAGGAGATCGATGTTGTCTCGATTCAGACGAATGGTATTCTACTCTCGGAAAAGAAAATCGAGAGACTTGAAAATCTTGTCACGAGGATAAATCTCTCTTTGAGTTCTCTCGATGAAGAAAGAGCGAGCAAGCTTGCGGGAGTTAGATATCCATTGAATAGGATTATAGACGTTGCAAAGGCCATTGCTGAGAGCAAGATCGATCTTCTCATAGCTCCTGTTTGGGTTCCGGGGTATAACGACGGAGATATGGAGGAGATAATTGAATTCGCCCTTGAGATAGGTGCCGGGAAGAAGTACCCCCCTCTGGGCATTCAAAAGTACATACCCTACAAATTTGGAAGAAAGCTCAAAAACGTGATGCCCTTCAGGGAGTTTTATGCTAAACTGGAAGGGTGGGAGAAGGAATACGGTGTGAAACTTATTCTGAAGCCGGAAGACTTTGGAATGTACAAGTGTAAGAAATTTTCCCATCCAATTAAAAAGGGAGATGTTTTCAAAGCAAGAATAGTTGCAGAAGGCAGAATGCATGGAGAAAAGCTTGTTGTTGTCAAAAATAGGGTTGTGACCGTTAGAACAAATCACAAGACAGGTGATTTTGTTAAGTTTAGAATCGTTAGATCGAAAGATGGTATCTTTCTCGGTGAGGTATTGAATTGACTTGGCATCAAGTTTGATATTAAGTTTTAGATATCTGAAATTTTAAAATTTCGAAAAAAGGAAAATTTTAAAATGGTAAGGACATTTTACCTTCATGAACCTAATTCTGTTGGGTGCTCCGGGGGCCGGAAAAGGCACTCAGGCAAAGCTTATAGTTTCAAAATACAACATTCCGCAGATCTCAACCGGAGACATGCTTAGAGAAGCTGTGGCGAAGCAAACAGAGCTTGGGAAAAAGGCAAAAGAGTACATGGATAAAGGAGAACTCGTGCCGGATGATGTTGTTATAGGAATCGTTAAAGAAAGACTTGCCCAGCCTGATTGCGAGAAGGGATTCATCCTCGATGGCTTTCCGAGAACGCTAAAACAGGCAGAGGCTTTGGACAAGATACTCGATGAACTTGGGAAGAAGATCGATGCCGTAATCAACGTTGCGGTACCGGAAGATGAGATCGTGAGGAGGATAGTTAACAGAAGAACCTGCAAAAAGTGCGGAGCGGTTTACCATCTAATTTACAACCCTCCCAAAGAGTCAGGAAAATGTGATAAATGTGGTGGAGAACTTTATCAGAGGGATGACGATAGGGAAGAGACCGTAAAGGAAAGGCTAAAGGTTTACAAAGCCCAGACGGAGCCTTTGATAGATTATTACAGCAAGAAAGGCTTGGTTTACGATGTTGATGGGGCAAAATCCATTGACGGAGTCTTTGAAGAAATAAAGGAAATTTTGGACAAACTTGCCTGATATCAGACGAAGATTTCCTGCATAACCATCCCATACTTTTCTTTTTTGACGAGCCAGGTTCTTATCTTTTCCATCACTTCCTTATGATGTCTTAAGAAGTGACTTCCATTTACCACTTTGAGGAAGTATTTCGGTTCGGCAGCAGCATCGAAAAGGACTTCAGCATCCTCAAAGGGAATTATCTGGTCAGAAGACCCATGAACTATTAATTTTGGGCATCTAACGTCTCTTATCCATGTTTTTGGCTCGTACATCTCCATCTCTTTTAGAAATCTTTTTTTGAAGGACTCAAAATCTCTTAGCCCCCTTAAGACACCTGTTAACTTGTTGTGGGCATAGATTTCCCTTAACATGTATTCAGTAATTGAGTTAGAGCAACATGGAACGCCAACGAGGACGAGATTTCTGATGTTATCCCTATTTGCTGCAACATAGGTTCCAACAACTCCACCCATACTAAACGCCACCAGACTTACTGATGTGAACTCGTTAATGATTGAAGAAAGATCTTTTATCCAGTTCTCAAGATTAAAGTCCCCTTTACTCAGACCTGTACCGGAAAAATCGAAAATCAGGGAATTTAATCCTTTCTCTGCAAAATCTTTAGCAAGCTGATCGTAACCTTTCTCGATAACGGATCCAGCCTCATATGGCAGACCATGGCAGAAAATAACCACGTTTTCCACATGAAACCTCAGATGTTTTCCTCCAAATTCGGTGTCGAGTTTCATGATCTGATAATTGAGAAAGGAGTATATTAAATTAGGCTTACTTGGTACTTGGTGTGGGTTTTGTTGCTCTTGATTTTGATTTGGTTTGAAAATTTGTCCTATCCTACAATTAAATACCGATTATACCAGTGCCAATCATACTAAAGAAAATCGATTACAAAAGCAATCAGAAACTAAGAAATCAA
>QMZD01000014.1 GCA_003662985.1 Archaeoglobales archaeon
AATAAGCAAGAGAATGAAAAATAAGTGGATGAAGTGGAGTGAAAGAGGAGCAGAGAATCTTGGTAATCTGCTTATGAAGATGAGGTATGAGAAAGCAATCTATGAATCGTTCATCGTTGAAGTTATGAAGCTAAATAGGGATATAAGGTGGGAGGTGAATTTACACCTATGATGGAACACGACCAAATTATTCTCCACTTAACCGCTGAAGTTGCGTTAGTTCCAACATTTGCAACCCACAACAGTAAGTGTTTAATATGCAGTACCGAAGAAGTTTGCTCCATGGTCAAAATTGCAATCTCAGGAAAGGGTGGAGTTGGTAAAACAACCCTCACAGCTATGTTGGCCTATCTTTTCGCGAAGGATGGTTATAAAGTCACAGCCATAGATTGTGATTCCTCCATAAATCTCCCTACCGTTCTCGGGATAACGGAGGAGATTAAGCCAATGTCGGAGCTTGAAGAGATCATAGAGGAGAGAGTAAGGGGTCCTCTTGGTACCTTTAAATATAATCCGAAAGTTGACGACGTGTTTGAGGAGTTTTCAAAAAGAAACGAGTTTGGAGTTAGAGTGCTAGCTTTAGGGACGATTGAAAAAGGTGGTGAGGGGTGCTTCTGCCCTCAAAATGCTTTTCTGAGGGCAATTTTGAGGCATGCGATATTCAGAAAGAAAGATGTTCTGCTTCTCGACATGGAGGCTGGGATAGAACATCTAGGGAGGGGAACTGCAAGGGGAGTTGATTTGCTTATAGCCGTAATCGAGCCGGGTATGAGATCCGTTGAAACGTTGAAGAGAATAGAGAAGCTTGCATCCGATATCGGGATAGAGAGGATTGGAGTGGTTATCAATAAATACATCGATTCTGAAGCCACAAAGAAACTTTTGGGAGAAATAGACAAGGAAATTCTTGGAAAGATTGCCTACAACCAGTGTTTTATTAAGGCAGATCTCGAGAACATCCCGCCCTATGAGCTCGGATGTGAGATGGAGGCTTTTAAGGAGATTAAGAGAAGGGTTATTGACTTAATTGGAGTTGGTGATTAGCGATTTAGCTTAGAAAGAAGTTGATAAATTAGATAAATATATCCAGGATTATTAAACCTAGAAATATTGAGCTTACCAAGGCATTAGAGTAGAAAAATGCCAACTGAATCTTTTTCTCGTTATACCTTTCTCTTACAATGTAATGCTCAAATAAAAGTATTAATCCAATCAGAACCACTCCATAAAGGTAGATACTACCTTTTATCCAGAAAATAAGAATATAGGCTGAGATCAAATAAAAAAGGAGGTGGTTTGCAGCGGATAATATCTTTGCAACTCTCACTCCGAAATGCGCGGCAATCGAGTGAAGACCCATTCTCCTATCAAACTCGACATCCTGAAGGGCATAGATCATATCAAAACCAGCAACCCAAAATATTAGGGCTAATCCGATCATAAATGGTATGAATTCCTTTCCAAAAATGTCTATCGAGTCAGTTATCGCTATCCATCCACCAAGAGGGGCGAAAGCGAGATTTAAGCCGAGTACAAAGTGGGACAAGCAGGTAAACCTTTTGAGGTAAGGGTAAATCCATGCGGTGATTGCAGGAATTGGAGAGAGTACAAAGGCGGTGTGGTTTATGTGATGAGCAGAAAGAAAGTAAACGGTAAAGCCTGCAGCTGCTATTGCATATCCTTCTCCAACAGAGATCTTGCCTGAGGGAATATGTCTTCCAGCTGTTCTCGGATTCAAGGCATCTATCTCCCTGTCAATTATTCTGTTCAGGCTCATTGCAGCTGTCCTCAAGCCCGTAAAAGCCGTGAAAATTAGAATGAATGTTCTCAACTCAAACCAACCGTTTGAAGCAAGAAAGGCTCCCACATAAGCGAAGGGGAGGGCGAAGAGGGTATGTTCAATTTTTATGAAGTCGAGGTAATCCTTGAGTTTACTCATCTTTTTGTGTTTTTCCAAGATTGAAGATTAACCTTTCTTTTTTAAAGACGGGTTAAAACTTGTAAATATTAAATGTTAAATGTTAAATCTCCCCAACACCAAATGGTTTTCATGTTCGAAACCGAGGAAGATGCGGCAATTGCTGCGGTAATTTCGATGCTCCTTGAAGTCTCGGGAAATCCAAAGGCTGGAAATGTTGACAGAGAACATAACTTTGAAGATCTGAGATACGAGCACTTTCTTGCCTCCTCAGCCTCTTCCTTTCCCGTTTTTCTTAGAGCAACAGAATCCAGAGAAGGTTGTGGAGAACTCATCCTTAAAGCAGTCGAAAATTCTATTCGATGGCACAAAGCCCAGAACGTGCACTTCGGCGCCTTCCTTTTACTTATACCACTTCTGAAGTGCTGGAATTCAAAAACTCCAGAGGAGGCAGGAGAAAATGCGAGCTTAAGCTTAAAGGAGAGCACCTATAAAGATTCTTTAAATGTCCTTAGGGCTTTCAAACTTTCTTCAGCAAGAGTTATGGAGGCAAGAAATTTCAATCTCCTCTCGGAAGAAACCGAGATGCAGATAAAAGAAAATAAGGTTAACCTCTATTCATGGATGGAAATGGCTCCAGAGGAGAATTTAATAGCAAAGGAGCTAGTTGGAGGATTTCAGCTGAGTGTTTTAAATTCGAAGAGGATTTTTAAATTCTTTGAGGAAACAAAGGACATAAACTATGCAATTGTTCTGTGCTACCATCACCTTCTATCTGAGGTAAAAGACCCCCTTGTGATTTCAAAATTTGGGCTGGAAGTTGCTGAAGATGTGACTTACAGAGCAAAAGAGATTATAAACAGCTTATCAGGGAATCATGAGGAGGACATCAAGTTATTCAAAAAGATGGATGAAGAGTTATTGGGGAAAGGAATAAACCCTGGTACGGTGGCAGATCTGATGATCTCGTCTATATATCTTGCGTTGCTAGATGGGTTAAAGTTTTAGATGGGTTAGATAGTTTCCAGATAGGGTTTTAGATCATGTGGTGTGAATAACAAAAAAATCATAAAACGGTGATAGAGCATGAAACTCATCGAGTTCGGATTTCAGAAAGGCATCAATGAGGTGATAGGGATTACTTTTGGAGAATGGATTAATACTGCCCCCTTAGGGATTATTGTTGACAATCCCGAAAGCGATAGGGCAAAAGTTAGACTCTATTCAAACCATACAAGAAAAAACATTGAGAGAACTAGCAGATTATGGATTAACATCATTCACGATCCAGTTATCTTCGCAAAAGCATCTTTTGAAGACCTTGATGAGAGTTATTTTTTAAATCTTGATCCCCCAATCATAAAGGGATCTCTTGGATGGTGTAAAATGGATGCAAAACTTCGGGGAGGTTTCGCAGATCTCAGACTCTTGGATGCCAAAATTATAGAAAAGGAGATAAGGACTGTTAACAGGGGTTTCAACGCTGTAATAGAAGCTCTCGTTCATGGAACTAGGTTTGTTTCCCTAAAAAGAGATGATCTATTAGTTAAGGTTGAATACTACCTCGATATAGCTGAGAAGTGTGGAGGAGATAGAGAAAAGCGGGCTGTGGAGATTATAAGGGAAAAATTGGGTTTAGATGTTTAATTTTAGGATTTTAGGTTTTAGGTTAAAAATAGTCAAATGTGACCGAAAATAAAATCAAAATAAAACTAAAACGATTTTACTCTGTGTTTTCCTTGTTTTCCTTGTTTTCCTTATTTTCCTTATTTTCCCTGTTTTTCTTCCTGTCCTCTTTGAACGCAACGCTTAGATACTCTTCGGGGATGTTTTTTATCCTCTTTTTCTTAAGCTTAGTCAACTTTTCAATAATCTCCGGATTGACTTTTGAAAAGTCAGCATATCCTTTATCCTTTATGTAATCAAGGACTTTCTTTCCAACCTCTGCTCTAACAACAACTGTCGAATAGCCAGCTTTACTGCCAACACTCCCGACACTGACGTCGGCCAGTACATTTGCAAAATCGGTACAGCTCTCACAACCATGAGGAACGATTTCATCCATCTCTTTAACAGGGAAGCTTACCTTAGAATCGGTCATCGTTGCGATGAACTTACCCTTGGTTATGTCCATCTTTACAAGCTTTTTAAGATCCACACCCTTTTGTTCCAGATACGCGCGGAGTTGATAGTAGTAAAAGTTCTCCATACAGAAAAGACCCACTACAAGGTTTATTTTATCCCTGAAAACCTTGAATTCACTCTGGAGCTTTCTTACACCGGTAACAATACACGGTGTACCTATAACCCCAACACCCTTTTTCGTAACCTCTACCGCCTTTTTCAACTCTGGAAGAACACTCGCATAGGAGTACTTCGTGCCAGTGACTCTCGTATTTTTTAGCTGGTCAACACTTCTGATGTGATATATCACAGGCCTCCATTCGTCATCTCTTCCAACAAAAAGTGCCCTGTCAATCAATCCCATCTCCAGAGCTGATGCCATGAACTCCGTCACCATAGCTCCATCCTGACCCTTAAACCTCTTGGATTTTCCAGCTGTTAGATCGATGTAATCGCCAAGATCGTAAAGAGGGGTGTATTCCCACCTATGGCAGGCCCTTATGCAGGCACCACAATCAATGCAGTTTTCCTCCCACTCAGGAAAGTCAATCTCCTGATTAGGAGATGAGATTATTCCACCAACGGGACATACCAATGCACAAGCAGAACAATGAGTGCAGAGGCCGGTGTCAATTACCCTCTTTTTGAGATTTAACCACGCTTTTCCCTCTATCTTTTTTTCGGGAATTTTGACTCTCCACTCAAGGGTCTCAGTTTGTGTGCCCATTTTAACCCCCCTCTTCTGGTCTCTTAACGAGCTTCAGTATGTGCATTGGGCAGACATTCACACAAATTCCGCAACCGTAACATTTCTCCCTATCAATTTTCAAACGTCTTTCCTGCCCCACCGTTGTTATTGAGATCGCCTCAACTGGGCAGGAGTTCACGCATAATCCACATGCAAGACAGCTTTCAGGGTCAAAACACGTAGAATATTCTTTAACCTCTGCATGAGGTTCTATCTCCGGAATAAGGTTATCCATCTCTCTCGTTCTTTTCAAAATTAGGTCTCTACCCTCTACGACGTATTCAACTGTGTATTTTTCCTCCCTAATTATCTTCGGTGGATTGACCATCCCTTCGGTTGGTGTATACATCTCCTCTAAGTCTTTGTAGACAACATCATGGATTTTTGTGGGCCTCAAAGCTGTCACTGGACAGGTATCGACACAAAAGTGGCAGAAAATACATTTTGCATAGTCAATAGAGGGATAGTATCGATTATTGCTGGCTAACTCCATTTTTATCGCATTTGCAGGACACACGAAGGAGCATTGCCAACAACTTTTACACCTTTCAGGTGAAAAAAGGATATAACCTCTAAAATTGTCGGGAAGCTTTCTTCTCTCCCTTGGATATTCAATCGTTATTGTTCCAGGCCTGATTGCTTCTTTAGCTCCCGTTAAAAGGGCATCTACATGCAGTTTAACGCTATCAAGCATTTTCAGTTTTGGAACCTTGATCTTTATCATCCTACCACCCCAACTGTTGTCAGGTTTATGATTACACCTATCGCAAGGGAGACAAGAGAGATTTTCATTATAGTTGTCCAGCTAACTCTCAACGCCTGGTCAAGTCTTAACCTTGCGTAAATCGATCTCAAGAATGCAAGAGAGACCATCACAGCCATCGCCTTTATGAACAACCATATCACTCCTGAGATATCTCCTAGGAGTGGAATTGCCGGCCCATTCCCTCCACCAAGGAAAAGAATGGACATTAGAAGAGAGAGAATGTACATTTTCTCGTAAGCAATCGTCATAACCAGCCCAAACATGATTCCACTGTATTCAACAAAAGGCCCAAAGGCTATCTCCTGATCCGCCTCTGGAATCTCAAAAGGAAGTCTTGAAGTGGCCATTACAGTAGTAATGAAAAAGACTAAGGCGGCAATCGGATTCAAGATTATGCCAGGAATAGCTTGTCTTTCTACTATCGTCACCATGTCTGCGGTGCCATAGACGAGGATCATCGAAATAACAGAGATTATAAACGGAATTTCGTAGGCAAAATACATGAAAGCCTCCCTTACAGTTCCTATGTAGGCGAACCTACTGTTAGAGGCCCATCCAATGGCAACTATAAATACCGGAATCAGAGAAACTACCGCAACTGTAATTGCGAGAGAGTAAGGGCTCTTTATCCCGACTATCGTCCCGGCGGGAATGAAGAGGAGGGGTAGAAGTACTGGAATGAATATGAGAATCGGGAACTGAAGGAAGTAAAGGCGATGAGCGTCCCTATGAACTATTACTTCTTGGAAGAAATATCTCAAACCATCGGCTAAAGCCTGTATTACACCCCCAGCCCACCTCAGTACTTCGAGGGGACCTTTTCTCCACTGGATTCTCGCTGTAAGCTTCCTTTCAAACCAGATTATGAACAATAGAACTGTCAGAAGGGTCATCAAACCCGGAAAAATGAGAAGTGCAAACATAGGCTTCCAAAGAATCAGAGCAACGATGTAACCTAAAACAGGAATTTGTAGGAGAAAATCGATAACCGGTTGTATTAACGGGATTGAAACCATATTCTGCACGAAATGTTGCATTGAAATTACATCCAAAATATCTGACACGCCAAAGAGTTCAGGCATCTTCTATCACCTCGAAAATCATCTATCCGCCTCCGGCGGGAAGTATCCAAAGCTTCCGTAAATCGCTTGGAGATCTGCCAACCTTTCACCTCTTAAAGCTTCCATGAATCCCTTTAGATAGTACCAGCCCGGGGTTATCACTCTAGCCCTATACGGAATATTCGACTCTCCATCACTTATAATCGAATAAAGCAGAGTCCCCCTTGCAGCCTCCGTAAGAGAGGTGAACTCTCCTGAAGGGAGAACTAGGTTTCCAAAGACCTTGAAGAAGAAACCCCTTATATCGGAGGACGCCACTTCAGAGTACTCTTGAAGGATGTCTTCGCTGATGATATTTCCCTCAGGCATGCTCCTTAGCTCGTTTACGGCTTGTCTGATTATAGAAATGCTCTGAGCTATTTCCTCAACTCTGACGAGGAATCTTGAATATGAATCTCCATGGTCAGAAATTGGGATCTCCCAACTGACGGAATCGTAAGCCTCGTATGGTTCTACAGCCCTTACATCGTACTCTACTCCACTCGCTCTCAGGAAAGGCCCTACAACGCCAAATTTAATTGCTTCCTCTTTGCTAAGAACACCAACATCCTTTAGCCTTTCAATGACAGTTGGATTTCTGATGAAGATCTTCTCAAAGCTCTTCAATCTTTTTTCCAAAACGAAAGTTGTTTTCCTTACAAATTCAAGCGTTTTCCAGGGCACATCCCTCCTTACCCCTCCCGGAATGATGAAAGATGAAGTGACCCTTACTCCACTAATCCTTGTGATAGCCTCTACTATCGGCTCTCTAAGAGCGAAAGGCCACATAAAGCCAGTAGTGTGGCCCAGGAAAACAGCAAGGATTCCGGCATCGTAAAGATGTGTTCCTATCCTGCTTAACTCTGCAAGAATCATCCTGATGTATTTCGCCCTCTCCGGAACCTCAACATCCAGAGCGTTCTCTATCGCCCTAACATATCCGAGGGTAACGTTTCCCGTGTCCATTATCGCCGGTCTTTCGAAAAGAGGTATATTCTGAATGTAAAGCCTGTTTTCTGCAAGCTTCTCCATGCACCTGTGAACGTAGCCAGGGTCTGGAATTGCCTCGAGTATCACGTCACCCTTTATCCGAAGTATAAGTCTCATGTGCCCGCTTCCAGGATGCTGTGGACCTACCAGAACAACGTAATCGTCTCCTCTATAAGCCTCTTCCAAGAATTTCTTTGGGATGGGGAGGAAAAGATCAGTTGGGGGCTGGACCGGAACGTCAAGAACAACTTCTCTTTCAGTCACTGTTTCACCTCCTCATAATACTGCTCCTCTCTGAGCTTCCTATCTTTTCTCAGTGGAAATTCAGGTGTGTCAGGAGCTAAAAGAAATCTCTCTCCCATCGCCGGATTTCCGTCGAACCATATCCCAAAAAGATCATACATCTCCCTTTCAAGGTAGTCGGCACTAGGCCAGAAGACTGTCAGACTGGGAAATCTTGCATCGCTCCTCGGAATTCTTGCAAAAATGTTAACAATCACAGGCATTAGCTCTTTAACAGAGTAGCTCGAGAGCTGATATTCTACAATAAAACTGTCTTCATGCGGAATGTCAATAACATTAACGTTTTTAACATGATCGAATTTCTTGCTTAATTTGCTCGCGATAGTTACAACATCCTTTTTTTCAACATGGATTGCGATCCTGTTTTTATCCGTTATAGTTATAGACTTGTAAAGTCCTTTAAGCTCCGATTTCATTTCCTCAACTAACTTTTCCCCAAATTCCCAGTCGACATCTCTAGGAACATCCAATTTTATAGGCGGAGTTGGAGAGCAATATCTGGGTGAAGGGGGTACTAGGGGTTGCTCGCTCCTTGCTTTAATACCCGATAGATCGTATTTTTCAAATTCGATCGTACTTCTAGCTTCTCCAGACATTATTTTATCCTGTAGAGCCCTAATCGCCCTTAAGAGGGATTCAGGAGTGGGAGGGCAACCAGGAACAAAGAAATCAACTGGCACAACATCCGACGGCCGTACCATATGGTAGCCATTCCAGAAGAGGCCGCCCTTAAGCCCGCAAGCCCCCATCACGATCACGAACTTTGGTTCCGGCATTTGCTCGTAGGTTATCTTCAAAACTCTTGCCATCTTTCTTGTAATCGCTCCCTCAACTATTATCAGATTGGTTTGCCTTGCTATACCGTAGTTTAAGGAACCTAACCTCTCACCATCATAACCGCTCGCATACGCATGGGCGAGCTCAACACCACAGCATGCGGTAACCAGATGGACGGGCCACAGACTCCATTTCGTCCCCCACTTCTTAAACGGGGCGAAAATTCCTGAGTTTAGGAAATCCACACTATCATCCATAGGCCTCACCTCTTCTGTAGGCCATGTCCAGGGCTATCTTGTAGGCAAAGTAAATTGCCGGGATAAAAATCAGAGCCGAAATTCCAAGAAGGAGGAAAAAATTCAATGTGGGATATACCGCTAAAAGGAGAAGGACAACTATCACCGGCTCCACCGCCATGAACATGTACATATAGCCAAAGTACTGCATAGGAATTCTCTTTTTCGGATTTC
Organism: Archaeoglobales archaeon; assembly: GCA_003662985.1. Lineage (GTDB taxonomy): Archaea > Halobacteriota > Archaeoglobi > Archaeoglobales > Archaeoglobaceae > Archaeoglobus_A. Next base: position 9,197 of record QMZD01000014.1, read on the forward strand.
TGATGGGGAGGTTTCCAGCCTCATACCTCAAGATCTTTATGTCAGATTTTTTGTATCTTGGAAGGATCTTGCTCAGGATAAGTATCGCCCCGTCCATCACCAAGCTTATCAGGATCAGAGCCCCGATGATTATGATGTTATCCTCAATCATACCCCCACCTCCTTACCATAACTATAAAACCAATCATAAAGCCACCCCGAATGTACTCATTATCCCCTTCACACTTTGCACGAACCAATCTGGCGGATAGAGAGTTATGATTATAAGAGCAACAGCAAGTAAACCAATAACGTTTGCCATACCTATTCCCTTCCCCTTTCCAAGCTCCCTTGCAAGCCTGAGATAATATGGAACCGATATGGCCGAATTGATAACCAATAGAACGGCTAACCACAGGTATCCAGAGTTAACGAGGGAGAGAGCTATGAAAAGCTTACTCCAGAAACCCATCAAGGGTGGAATGCCGATGAAGGAAAGGGCAAGCATGTAGGTTACTGGAGTTCCAACTCCTTCTTTCTTTATCGCAGTAAAGAAGCCGATTTTCCCAGCTGAATTTGCAAACAACTGCAGCAAAGCCCCGGCTATCGCGAGATAGATGAATTCTAGATTGACCACCGCAACAAAGGTTGCGATCACGTAGCCCATGTTAGCAACCGTCGAATATCCAAGAACCCTTCCATGTTCTTTGCTCGTCAAGGCCCCTATGTTCCCGACGAACATGGAGACCACCGCGAGAAAAGCTGCAAACATCGTTATTGATTCGGTAACGGGGTTTGCAGTTGCGACCAGAATCTTAAAGGCGACGACAAATGGGACAATTTTCGCAAGGGAAGCTATGATCGAGATGGGTATAGGATCTGCTGCCGTAAAGACATCGGGAACCCATTCATGAAGGGGGGCCACGCCTACTTCAAGACTCAATCCCAGAACGAGAAAGACGTAGCCGATTATGTAAAGAGTTGGATTTGCAGCCGAATGGGAGAAAACAAGGAGCATTGCGCCGATTATGAAGAGAACCGTTGCGAGAACCATGAACGTGATGTATTTGATTCCAACTTCCAGCCCATTCTCCTCACCCAACAAAACGAGAACATACGTGGGAACCGAGACCAAAACAAAAGTTCCCAGTATAATGGCAAAATCATTGCTTTGAATTACCCATATCGTTGCGAAAACCATTAGGGCGATGAGGGTATAGTCCACGCCCTTTATCTGATTTTCAGAGATGTAGAGGCTGAGAATGTTCATAAAGCCAATTCCAACTATAAACAGGCCGTAAAAGTACGTCTCACCTGTTAAAGATAGCAGGCTGATCAGGATCGCGATTATCGAGGCAACAAATCCGACTCTCCTGTCTTTCAACGAAAAGGCTGCTCCGAGGGTTAAAAAGATGAGTGATACGAATAATGCTGACGTAAAAACCGGCATTCAGTACCACCCCACAAGTGATATTACAACTATGAAAAGCATTATCCAAGCAACGACTATTTTTAGATACGTTGTCATGTATCCTTTCTGCACATATCTAATCATTCTCGATACAACATCGAAGGAGGAGGGTATCGCTCGATGGAAGAAGAAATCAATCCCCATGTTCGAGTAATCGACAATCGCCGCGATGAACCACCCGACTTTTGGAACTATGAAATCATTCAGGAAGGGGAGATACATTCTGTCGGTGAGAAATACTCCAATTTTCGAGAAAGCCTTAACACTGGGTTGGTATAGGGTTATGAGATACGAAGCGGTAACGAGAATCCCAACAGCGAAGGATGTTTTCAGAAAGCCTTCTTCAACGAAGTGTTCACCATATTCTTCGATGGAGAATATTGCAAAAATCAAAAGAAAGAGCATAGAAACCATAGTCGCATAGGCAAGCTTCATCAATCCTCCGCCCTCCAAGTGCTCATGCTTCGGTTGCTCACCCTTCAAAAAGTTAAGGCTCAGGAACTTAGCGAGAAAAGCAGAGTAAATAACTGATGCTATAACAAGCAGATAGAAAGGCAATGTCAGTCCTTCCTCTACTAAATGCTCCATCACACCATCCATCGCCGATTTTACCCAGTAAGCTGTGAAGGGGGGAATGCCTGAGAGGAAAAGAGTCGCTACTATCGTTACGATGAAAGCTGCTTTCATTTTCTTGGCGAAAACGAGATTTCCAACGCAGAATCTATCATGGGTAGCATGAATGAGGTGACCAGCCACGAGGAAGAGCGATGCCTTTGCAAATGCATGAACCATGAGATACCAGAATGCAACGACCACCGCAATCTGTCCGACCCAGAAAGAGGCTGCAGAGGTGGCAAACATCAAGCCAAGACTCGACATCGTAGATGCTGCAAGCAAGACCTTCCTCTCTCTTAAGCCTAGAGCAACGGAGGCTCCATAGAGGGCTGAGATTAACCCCAAAAAGAGGACTACCAGATAAACCACGGCCAAAGCCGGACTCTCAGTACTCCAAGGCTGAATGTACCACGTCAAACGCATGAAGAGATACGTCCCAGCTGCAACCATAGTTGCGCTGTGAAGTAGAGCGCTGACAGTTGTAGGACCTGTCATAGCGGTCATGAGCCATTCACTGAAGGGAAGCTGAGCTGACTTCGTGAAAGGCCCCATCAGAAAGAGCATTAGAAGGAGTATCGTACCTACGAAACCTATTTTTTCGAAGAGCCCATCCCACGGAATGTTGTGTATATCAAGCGTTCCGACAAAGGCGTAAATTGCTGCTATCGCAAAGAACATCGGCATGTCGCCAAATCTTATTGTTGAGATTGCTCTCCAGCCCCCAAAGCTCGGAGACCAGCTCATCTCAAGCGGGCCAACTTTCCTTCCTCGCTTCCCAACGAATGTGATATCGTCGTCATCCCTGAACCAGTGCCCTATGAGGGCCCAAGAAGCAAGTCCAAGTCCTTCCCAGCCTATAAGTAGTGTAAGGAGATTGTCGCTGTAAACGACGAGCAGCATCGAGGCTGTAAAAACGTTGAAGAAGAACCAGTACCACCCAAGCCTGTAGTCATCTTTCATGTACTCGAGGCCATAAACGCCTATGAGAAAGGCTATTAAAGCCGTTAGAACTCCCATATACCTGCTCAAATAGTCTACAACGAAAACGAAGTTTATGTTAAATTCAGGTATCCAGGGATAGGTA
>QMZD01000015.1 GCA_003662985.1 Archaeoglobales archaeon
ATCTCGAGCGGAGCATCGCATTTATTCCAGCTTTGGCAACGCTTATCGTTTGCTGCTCCATCGCCTCATGCAAGGCAGATCTGTCCTCAGGCCTCATCTTGTCTATCTCATCAACCAGAGCTACACCCTTGTCAGCAAGAACCAAAGCCCCCGCTTCAAGCGTCCATCTTCCGTCAACTTCATCTCTTGTTGCCGTAGCGGTTAATCCAGCAGAGGTCGTTCCCTTCCCCGTTGTATAAACGCTTCTGGGCGCGATTCTGTGAACGTACCTGAGCATCTGAGATTTCGCCACCCCAGGATCGCCAACGAGCAGAATGTGAATATCCCCCCTGATTTCGCTCCCATCGGGAAGCTTCTTAGGCACTCCTCCAAAGAGCTGAAGGGCTATTGCAAGCTTAATCGTTTCATAACCGTATATTATTGGCGCAATCGAATCTGCAACCTTTTCATAGAGCCTCGGATCCTCGCTGAGCTCAAGGATTTTCTTCACATCTTCTTCAGTTATCTCAAACTCCTCATACTCCTGCTGGAGGATTTCAAGAGAGTTACCCTCTACATGGATGTCCATATGCAGGAGCTTCTTACTTCCGTAAGCCCTCGGCCTGGCTTTAACGATTCCATTCACAACAACCCTGTCTCCAGGATTGACCTTGCCAGTGAGATCTCCTTCCAAATAAACATCGATTGTCTGAGGCTGCTCACCACCCCTCAGATTCTCGGGGTACTCCTGAATTCGAATCCTCTGACTGTCCACTTTCTCGCTCTTCTCAGGCAGCAGGATGAACCTCCCCTTCGACTGGCAATTCCTGCATTCGTACGGCTGTTTCAGCATGACATCATCCTGCTCTACCATCACCTCATTCCCGCAAGCTCCACAAAGGAATGCAGCTCTTACAATCTTCGGCCTTACCTCCGTAACCTTCCTCACGATTCCTTCGATAGAGATGAACTTCGAAACATGCTCGCTCCTCAAATCCCTTATCAGGATTCTTCTTGTCAACGGCAGATTCATGAATCGGGCGACGCAGTTCTCAAGCCTTACATCGTGGATGTTAAAAGCTAGTTCGATCCCTTTGGATGCATCTTCGATTACCTTTTCAGGATATTCGAGGAGCTCCTCAGCAAGCTTCCCCTCTCTGAAGATCGCCAAATCCCTTAGAAAATCAACATAGATTGATCTGCCAGCCCCATCAAGAGATATAATCGCATCAGCAAGCCTGTTGAGTTCGTTCTGATAGTATGATTCGAAGAACTCCCGCCATACTTCGGGGCTACTGAACATAGCTATGAGTGGGATGGAGTATTGAAAATTGTTTTGGTTATGTTGAAAATGGTTATTGCCGTTTAAGTAAAGTGGTTTGGATCGGTTTGGATTATAACAAATTACCCTCCAATTCTTCTAATTCTTCTAATTTCCTTGATGTCAACTCACATTCTTCTCTAACATGCTATAACCATCTTACAGACTATTTAACCCCCAACCATCGCAATATTATGGTGAAAGAAGCCATTATTAACGCACATATTATTGGGAACACAGCATGAGTTCCAAACCCGCATGAAAATCAAGAGGACGTTTGAACTTCCCAAGCACCTTTGACAAAATACAAATCGGATTTATGCAATACTAACGCAAGAAAGATTGTCAAAGCAAATAACAAGGGTCTCAATTCCATAGAACTCGCTACCTTGAGGATTCCCACCAAAAGAAAGTATGCAGCGAGAAGAGGCAATTGGAGGAGGACGAGTACACTTACAAATTGGGTTAGTCTCTTGATTCCGTGGCTTGTGGCTGACCATGGCGTGATGCCTGAAAAATGTCACACCACAAAGATATACGGTGCTGATTTCCCAAAATGGCGAATCCCAAAGCCAGATCTTTTTCAAATATAAATTCAATAAATTTAATAAATTTAGTTCATCATTTTTCAGACTTCTCAAAGGATTCTGTCCCTGATTAACAGCACAATCAGCGTAGCAATTACAATCAGTGCCGCGATCCCGAAAAGGAACTCAAAACTTTGGAAATCTACCAGACTTTCCTCCATCTTCTGTTCCGATTGTAGAGGAGTAGTTGTTTCTTTTCCGCCTGCATCTTCTCCAAGAACTTCTTTTTCTTCTTCAATTTCTTTTTTCTCCATCTTTAGTGGATTCATCAAAGGATAGATGTCTTTTACATTCTTCGGTGGGATCAGATAATCTTGATCGCCGATTCCATCTCCATAAGCATCACTTCCTTCGTAATCGGAGTAGTAATTTCCCTTTTTGATGTCTGGAGAATACCAGAGATTTCCTTTGCCTTCATCGTAGGTATTCCTTTCCGCAAAGATGTAATTCAGATAGATCAGATTTCTCTGACTGTCTCCCATAAGGAATATTCCTTTCTCAGCATTTTCGATCCAATTGTCTGTTATCGTGCTTGAAAATGTATCCCGGAAGGATATAGCAGCGCCTCCAGAAATTCTATTGCTGTTGAAGAGATTGTAGGAGGACGAGGTTGAGATTATTCCCTTTTTATTACCCGAGAGCTCGTTAGATGTGATATGATTGTTTCTCGAGTTGGAGAGGAAGATCCCATTCTCAGAGTTCGAGATTGTGTTATCGATTACTTTGCTTTCTTTCGTACCTTCAAAAAATATTCCAACTCGATTTCCGAGAAATTCACTCCCGTATATTCTACAGTTCTCTGAGCTGTAAATCTTAATTCCATCCAATTCATTCTCCAAAGCCTGAAGGCCGAGGACTTCAACGTTCTCTGAATTATAGATGTACACGCCGAATTTTTCATTAAAGGCCGATTTGCATTTGTTGACGATAATATCCTTAGAATTTTTGAGATAAAATCCAAAACCACTTTCCTCTACAACCGAATCATGAATTGAGACACCTTCTGAATTTAAAAGAAGTATGCCATTTTCCGTAGCATTTTTTGCTTGTAAATTATAGAGTTCTGCTTTATAAACACCCTCAAGCCCAAATGCTATCTTTTTAACATCATCAACCTTCGAATCCCTTAGAACGAGATTTTCCACGTTGGAGAAGTAAATCCCAAAGAACCCTCCTTTAGTTTTAACATCATAAACCGATGTCTTTTCAACATCCCTAAGAAAGACGCCATAAACCCAGTTTTCAAAAGATGTGTCTTTAACCGTTATGTTCCTCAATCCAGCTTCATGGTAGACAAAAACACCATATGTCCCACCAAACGGACCTGCCACCATCCTATGGTTTCCTCCATCAAATACTACATTGCTACTCTTTATTTCAATGCATTTAGTCTTGTTTACAAGAAGATCAGAATCCAGAACATAATAACCGGGCTCATCGATGATCGTACACGCTGAAATATGATTGACTGCGAGTGATTCTGAATAAGGTGTTATTACACCCATGACTAATATAGCTAAAAAGATTGGTAGAGACCTTACAGGCATGATACCACCTCTCTTTCGCATGGCTTCAATTGTTCCTATCACAAGTTAATCTTTTCTGAATTACATAATAATAATGAGGTAACTAGATTAAGAACTGTAACAGCTTCAGGAGGAACCACCATATTTGAGATCTTAAAGATCTAAGGATTAAGTGAAGTTTTGAGTTTTGAGACTTAATCGGGGAAATAAGACCAAAAAATTAGAGAGAATTCATAATAATTGATGTTACGAAAATTTTATCTACAAACCAATTAAAGTTGACTTGTGGGCTGGACTATCAAAGACGTTTTAGGTGAGGAAAGCAGGAAGAAGGAGGTCAAAAAACCCCCTATGAGTTCATTCACCAGCAAAGCTAAAATAGATAAAAAAGAAGAGATTCCAGTAACTCGTCTTTTTAAAGATGAAAATCTCCCAACGGGAATAGACCTCCTCGACAAAAATCTTGATGGTGGTTTCCCCAAAGGTTCTCTCGTTTGTGTTCATGCTGATCCCGCCTCAAGTCCTGAAAGTTTTCTTTACCAGTTCTCTACCGAGAGAAGGACGTATTACATTAACACTTCTAGACCAGTTTCCGCGATAAGAAGAGACTTCTCCAGCCTCAACCTTGATGATGGCTTTGTAGAGTTTATTGATGTTTATTCAGCCTACTACGCTGAAATCCAGAAAGATCAAAAGAGATCTAAAGATTCAGAGTTAGACTACGAGATAATGGAGTTTGCAATAAATGAAATAAGGTCTCTTCAAGGGGAGGAAGAAATAAACATCATAATTGATAATCTAAATTTCTTCATGGATTTAAAAGTGAATAATAGCTTGAAGGAGATCTTCATTAATACCCTCTACTCTACAGCAAAAGAGACATCTGGTTTGATCTTTATGTATGTAATTAGAGATTCACTCGATGAAAAAACATTGAACAAGATTTTTGATGTCTCCGATGTGATTATGGACATATTCATTGAGATTTCTGGCTCACGATATGTCAAGAGATTCGGAATCCCAAAGATAAGGGGGAGAACTCCCCTGAACGATCTATTCAAATTTGAGATTGGAGAAGGAGTACATCTGGATACATCCAGAGACATTGCGTGAGCGTAGCTAGTTACCACAATCGCCAATTCCACATTCTTATCCACACTCCTATTCCACCATCACTAATTTTTTATTTTCAGGTTCTGAATTGTATTCATGAATTCAGCCGAAAAGGATTCAGATTTTCGAAAATGCCTTGATGTAATTTTTAACAGGGTCTCAATAAGGAAATTCCAAGATAAAGATATACCTGAGGATGATCTCATGGAGATTCTAAGAGCTGGAAACGCCGCTCCGTCAGCCGGAAATTTACAGGCAAGGGATTTCATCATCGTAAAAGATAAAAAAATGAGAGAGAGAATCGCTAAAGCAGCGCTCAACCAGATGTTCATAGCTGAAGCCCCTGTTGTTGTGGTTGTATGCGCAAACTATCCGAGGAGCATGAGGGTGTATGGAGAGAGGGGGAGGCTTTATGCAGAACAAGATGCTACGGCGGCGATTGAGAACATCCTTCTGGCTGCATGCACCCTTGGCCTCGGATGTGTTTGGGTAGGAGCCTTCCACGAGGGGGAGGTTTCGAGGCTTCTCAAAATCCCTGAGTATGCCCGTCCGATGGCAATCATACCTATCGGCTATCCAGCAGAATCTCCAGAAAGGAGGCGAAGATATCCAATCGAGGAGCTAATCCACCTCGAAAAGTGGTAAAGGACTGCAAAAACTAAAAAGGAAAGGGTAAAATAGGGGGTAAAAATGAATTTGAGTGATGCTTTATGATGTCAACAAGGGCGCTTGCAAAAATGATCGAGGCAATGAACAGGCATATGCCTGCCAAGAAAAGAACTCTAAAAGACATGCTGGAGGATGATGATCCGTCTATTAAGGCAAAGGATGGGAACGAGTACATAATTGAGAAAAAAGAGTTAGAATTCATAGCTGAATATATCGATGAGATGGATTGGAGCAGATTTACCGTGCCGATTTTGCTCGAGATGAATTACCTCAGCGGGGAAACTGTTATTTTTATAAGGGATAGATTTCACCAAGAGTTTCTTAAAAAGGCTTTCGGCTTCGATAGGTTTGTGAAAGATGCGATGATGATCTACCCCTACGAGATGCAAAAGGTGAGAAAAAAGCTAAGAACAGCTTCGCAGGTTATTTTTAAGGTGAGTTTTAAATAACAATCATGAAATAATCAGATTAAAAAATATAAAAGATATTAATTTTCCGCAATTTACCATTAAGTTTTTAAGATTTCCACTTTATTATGAGGTCATGAAAGATTCTATGAAGGATTTAAGCTATGAAAACATAATCTACGAAGAAGAAGGGAAAATCGGTAGAATTACACTAAACAGACCTGAGAAGAGAAATGCGCTATCGTACGCTCTCCTAACTGAGCTCAAGGACTTGCTAAGCAGGATAAAAGAGGAGAGAAAGGTAAAGGTTGTTATAGTAAAAGGTGCTGGTAAGGTCTTTTCATCTGGCCACGATCTCAAAGAAGTTCTTGGAGATCCTATTGATGTCGAGAGACTTTTCAAGAGGTGTTATGAGGTTATGCACGGTATAAGAGATCTCCCCCAAACAGTGATAGCTCAGGTCCATGGGGTTGCTACCGCTGCTGGATGTCAGCTCGTTGCCGCGTGCGACTTGGCGGTGGCAGAAGAGGGGGCTTTGTTCGCAATACCTGGAGTGAAAATAGGACTTTTCTGTAGCACACCGGTTGTCTTCGTAAGCAGAGCTGTTGGGAGGAAGAGAGCATACGAAATGGCAATAACCGGAGAGTTCATAACGGCAAAGCAAGCTTACGAGTGGGGACTCGTGAATAGAGTTGTACCTTTTGATGATCTCGAACAGGAAACAACAGAGTTTGCCGAAAAAATAGCAAGCTACAGTCTCGAAACCCTCGAATCTGGAAAAAGAATGTTCTACAGACAGATCAACATGCATGATTTTGCCGCACTTGACTATGCAACCGAGGTAATCTCCCTTCACAGCGCTTCTGAGGATGCAAAAGAGGGTATGACTGCTTTTCTTGAGAAGAGAGAGCCAGTCTGGAAGTATTAGATGCGTCAAACCAAGGACTTTCTTATTTTAAATTCTTCTTTAAAAAAACTTTAATATTTTCGGCACGTAGATTTACTATGGGTCAAAAACTGGATAATTTGTATTGCGCAAGATGCGGTTCAGAGTTCGATCTAATCGTTAAAAGAACCACAAGCTACTCAGGAACCCTCCACATCCCAAACCTTTTCTGTCCATTTTGCGGGGGTAGAAGGCTCACGAAGAAGCAGGGTCTCTTCTTTAAGGATTAGAGGGCTAAAGAGTGGAAATAAAAGGTGAAAGGGATGGATGCGGAAAAAGCGAAGACAAAGAGTGAAGATGTCAGGGAAAAGATAATTCAAATTATAGAGGAAGGAGGGGCGATCCCATTCAGTAGGTTTATGGAAATCTGTTTAACCGCAAGGGAGATCTCTTTTCTTCTAGAGGTTAGCTACTCAACCCGATTTCTCGATTCATTTGCTAAATCTTTTGCTATCGCAGCTGAAGAGATGCTTGGACTTTGTGAGGGCAATTCCATCTACGATTTCGGGATTACGAATTACGGGTTCGTTAAAAGGGTAGCTAAACTGATGTCAGACGTTGATTATTACCTCGTTAACCACAGGTATTTAGCATTTAACTGGAGAGATTTGCCTGAAAACGTTCACATAATCGATGAGGCTGAGATTTCAGACGTTAGGGGTATAATGATTTCAAATAAACTCGTAAGCATGCTCCCCTTTCACATAGTCTTAAGGGATGAGAGGGAGCCAAAAGAGATCTATGTAGCATACAAGAACGGGGAATTTACGGAAATGCCCGTGGAGCTGCAGAACGAGGGGTTGAGAGCATATCTTGAAAGGGTAGAGGATCCAAGATCTAGAGTCGAGATCTGTCTAGAGGCGATGAAGTTTGTTAAATCGTTGGGCAAAAGGCTTTCAAAAGGTTTTGTTGTAATCTCCGACTATCTCTCCGATCCGATGGAGATGGCTGATGCGGAGAGGGCTTCCGGAACGATCACGTGCTACGACAACACCACCCACACCCATAATCCCTTCCTAATGCCTGGAAAGCTGATTATAAGAGCTAGCGTTAACATCTCTGGACTGGTAGAGTACGGAGAGGATGTTGGATTAAGAGTTGCTGGCTTAACGAACCACCTTCACCTGATGAAAAGTACTATCGGGCTCGTGGATGAGTTCTCCGTTGAACTTGAAAAAATTTCAGGCTCAAAATACCGAGACTCCAAGCTCGGTACGGTTAAAATACTAATCCAGCAGAAGGAGATAAGGAACCCAATTTTAAAATGCCTTAAACTCGTTCCTCAATTCGGGTTCTGGGAGAAGTACAATTATCCCAGCAAGGATGATTTAGAGATTCTGCCCGAGGGTTGAATTTTTGATTTGCAAATCTACGATTCCCGATCCTTAGTCTCTTCCTTAATCCTTGTAACCTGCAACCCTTATTCTCTCCACTCCGTCTATTTTCTTTATTATTTCTGCAACCTTCTTAGGCACTAGATCTTCCCATCTCTCTCCCCTTAAAATCTTCTCCCGGATTACCTTTCCCCTGTAAACCTCCCTACTAAAAGTTGGAGGTTCAATAACCTCTACTCCGGCCCCTCTGAACACTTGCCCTATTACCGGATTCCTCGTTATCAACGTTTTTATTTCTGGCACAAGCTTGATTATGTAGTACGCGTTTCCAACGTAGATGCTCATCGTTGGGACTGTGGCAGTTATTATCCGCGAGAGGTCTACTCCCTCACTTTTAAGGGCTTCACGGATCATCCATATTCTTTCACCAGCTGTGAAAGGATTTCTGAGGGTATGGCTTTCATCGGCCATGCCGATGAGTATCACCAATTCTTCAAAATCGTCTAGAGCCCACTCCACAACTTTCAAATGACCCATATGAAAGGGCTGAAACCTTCCAAAAATTAGAGTTCGAGTAATTTCGGTCATAAACTCACCCATTTTGTTGACTTAAACCATTAAATTTAAATTCTATCAAAGTCATTTGAATTCTCTCAATGCCCCCATTATTACCTCAGAATCGAACCTTCTCATAATAACCCTTGTTCTACCCTTTTTCAAACTCTTAAAGACCAGATCTATAACCCTTAGATTTTCAAGCTTTGAAAGTAGATTGTAGAACTTCGTATAGCTCAATTTTTTCTTCTCTAAAAACCTTTCAAAGAGTTCACCCGTGGTAAGATCTTCATCAGTTGAATAAATCTCTTTCAAAAGCTCTCTTTCCAAATCATCAAGCATCGACATACACTTCCTCAAAAAAACTTTCCTGCTACCTTCAAAAGATTTTAGAACGTCGTCAAGTTCGATTTTTCTTGAACCTCTCCTTTCAGCCTCCATTCCAGCCATTTTGAGAGTATACAGACCAACTCTCAGGTCTCCAGCCTCGAATGTGAGCTCAGCAACCTTCTCGATTACCTCATCCTCAATTGCCCCTTGGTAGAAACCAAGCTCGCATCTCTTTTTTAGGATTTCAAAAATCTCAATCTCGCCATAAGGTGGGAAGTAGATCTCATCGGGATGAAAAATCGATCCAACTCTGCTGTCAAGTCTTGCTGCCAGCTTCAAATCGGTTCCTATCGCGATGACTCCAGTTTTCACACCCTCAACCTCTTCGTGGGCCTTGAGGATTGCATATATCGCCTCGTTCATGATCTTGTCGTCGAGAAGGAGATTTACATCATCTAACGCCACGATTAAAACCTTTTCGCTTTCTGCAAGCTTTTTCAGGATAGATGCATAGAGCTTTGGAAACGGAACACCATAAGATGGGAGGGGATAGCCGTAAACCTTCTCGAAGATTTTGGCAAAGATGCCCTGATTTGAATTTACGAGCTGACAGTTAACGTAAACTGGAACTAAATTCTGAATTTCACTCTCGACAATTTCTTTGAAAATGAGCTTTATGGAGGATGTCTTTCCCGTGCCCGGAGGGCCGAGACAGAGCATGTTTACTGGGCGGGATCTGTTTAGCGCTGGCTTGATATTGGAGGAAATTCTGTTGAGCTGCTGTTCTCTGAAAACCAGCTCCTCAGGAAGATATTCTGGATCAAATACCTCTGGATTGCGAAATAAAGTTTCATCCCAGGAGAGATACTTCATCTTCCCACCTTGGCAATCATCTGAGACCTCTGGCATGGGAAATTATATGCTTAAGCGAGTCATTGATCAAGCTTACAGCGAGTTTTACAGCATTCTTCGATCCAGGAAGGCAAAATACAACTTTTCCATCCATAACTCCGGCTATCGCTCTTGAAAGGATTGCAGCAGTTCCAACTTCTTTAAAGCTAAGATACCTAAAGATTTCTCCAAAACCATCGATTTTTTTCTCAAAAAGTGGTTCTACAGCCTCAATCGTCACATCCGATGGACTTAAACCCGTTCCACCGGTGATTACCACCGCATCAACCTTCTCAACTATTTCAAGGAGGGTTTTAACTACCTTCCTTCCTCTATCGGGTATCAAAGCATACTCCACCACATCAAATTTTAAGCCGTTAAGAATTTCATTGCCCGAAGGATCGTCGATTTTAGCGAGGCTTTCAACCCCCCTCACTCTCCCATACCTTTCGTATCTGGAGGTTGAAACAGTTATTATTCCAGCCTTCACATCAATGTCCGCTTCATGTTCATGTTTTCTCTCATGTTCATGCTTTTTCACCAACTTTTCCACTAAAACCACCTCTCCAGAGTTGCCTGACTTGCCTCCAGCCCCTTCTGTAACTTCTCAACCGCCTTCTCAACCCTTTCTCTACTGAAATCGTGGCTTTCACAGAGAAACTCAATAATTCCAGCTGAATCCGGTTTTGAGAACTTAAGATCGTATTCATCCGTCACGGGAGGATGCAAGAAGAATTCACGAATCTCATTCAGGTTTTCGATTTCCACACTCAGATTTTTGAGGACTTCATCTATGCTCCCATGCTTTTTTATGAGGTTGTACGCTTTTTTGGCTCCAATTCCCTTTATCCCCTCATTATAGTCTGTTCCAACAAGAATCGCTATGTCGACGAGCTGCTCCCTCGTAATTTCAATCCTCTTGAGATTTTTGTTGAGATCGATTACCTCAGGCTTCACATCAATGTAAACATTTCTACCCGGAAGCTTTCTTTTTCCCGTTATAGCAAGGTTTCTTCCGAGTTTTGGGCTCCCGAAGAGTAGAGAGTCATAGTCTTGGCTGCAGGTGTATTCGGTGTCGCCTTTCAAAGTCATGTAGGCTGCCTGAGCTTCCCCCTCCGACGGAGCTTGAACGACGGGTATGCCCATCAGCTCGAGCAGTTTCTTGGATGATTCCACGATATATTCATCCATTCTTGCTGTTGCTTGAGCGTACTTCTTCAGATCTTTTTCTCCCCGCTCCTTTGCAGCAAGAAGTTTTTCTTCCATCTCTAACTTCCTATCTATCCTCTCTTCAATCTCCTTTTTCTTGAACTCTGGGGGTTCTCCATCAAAAACAAAGACTGGCTTTATTCCAACCTCAACCATATTCGATATACGGTAAAGCAGTCCTGAAAGATGGGAGGTTATTCTGCCCTCAGAATCCTTTAAGGGACTCCCATCAGGCTGTCTAATGATCGATAGAAACTGATAGATCGTATTAAACGCATCGACGGAGATTTTCGCTCCTGAGAAGAAGTTCAGATTTACACTTTCCCTCTCGAAGAGGTCTCCTACGTCCGAACCCATAAAAAGAGTTGGCTAAACTGGTTAAATTTTTTACCTTAGTTTCAGCAATTCAACGATAGAGTCTCCTTTCAACATTCTCTAGCCTTTCATCGATTTGCCTGAGATTTGCCTGCAAAATGCCTTCGAATCTCACTTCAAGATCGTCAGCATTAACGGCTATGGCCCTCTTTGTATTCTCAAACTCCTCCATAACTCTCCTCATCCGCATCTCTATGCTTATGAAAAGCCCGCCCAAAGCGAGAGTCAGCAGAAAGGCAAAGAAAATAACTCCCGGATCCGCTTTGTTGTAAAGTGAGAGCCATTTATATGATAGCATGACCGCTGAGAAAACCATCAAGGCCGAAAGGCCCAGCTCTCTTGTATCCATTTTTCATCACCATTTTTTGATAAGCTGAAATAATATATAATTTTTTCATTCGAGGCTTTTGAGTTCGTAAAAAATTCATGAGATTCCTAACAAGAATTTGGGTTTGCAAAACATTAGATTTGACAGGGTGTATCAGTCTGAGAACAGGGAAAGATGCTATAGAATCAAATCCGACATTATTCTCACTTTTGTTCGTGCAAGTTGCCTTTTGTCCATGTTTCAACGACCTGCATAGAAATTGGAATTTCTTGTCCTTTGTGTTTAGCATGTCTCGGGGCCCAGCAGCCTAATTCATTTAATTTTCTAAAAATAGCCCCTCTTTTACTCTCATCAAGTCTCTCCAAAAATTTACGGGCATTTTTGTGGTATTTTATTGTCCATTCCATGTTTCAAATTCATTTCTGTAATCTTCAGGCTGGCCAGCAATCTTATCGATTTCCTTCTGCTCCTCTTCGGAAACGTATGGTGTAAGCTCCATGAGTGCTTTTATCAAAGCCTCTTTAACCTTTCTTTCGATGATGTCCTCGAGCTCTTTTTTTGAAATCTGAATAACATCCATGGACGATTATTGGATGCAGTGGATATAATCCTTCCGCTCCTGAGAATTTTTCAATTTTTTGGTGCTGTTACATCTTCCTTGGAAATTAAAAAGGGCAGGGATTTATCCCCACCCATGCAGCTGCAAATAGAAATACCCTTACAGCTAACAATAGACGTCCAGAATAAAAAGATTC
>QMZD01000016.1 GCA_003662985.1 Archaeoglobales archaeon
GAAAGAATCAAAATAGGAGTTAGCGAGCTCAATAGATCCAGCTCTTATTTCAATTCCTACGTCTTATCGATTATTTTGATCCTCTCAACTTTCATTGGCGTTCCCATTTACATCGCTGGAGTTGCGATTTTTATGCTTCTTGGTCACGAATTCAAGAGAAGTTCGATTTTTAATATCGGGATTTTTACTCTGGCGGCTTTTGTCTATCTCAATTTCTTTTTCCTAATCAAAAATATTGTGATAAGCGAGGAATTTCTGTTCTTTCTTTCTTTGATGGGTGGTATAACAGCTGCTCTCGTGGAAAGTATAGAGGTTGAGAGTGACAAGAGAACGACCTTGCTTATTGCAACTTCTACTGTACTCCTCGTTTTCAACATCTATGGAATTTACGCCCCGTTTGATCAGCTTATCTATGCATTCCTCTTCTCCCTGCTTCTAGGGTTTGTGGCTATGAAAACAGGTGTAGCCGATGAAAGCGGCCTAATGAGTGCAACCCTTATCGGAACCCTTATTATCGTTTTTACTGACATTCGATTTTTCCTCGTTCTTGCATCGTTCTACATCATCGGTTCCTTTGCAACGAAGTATAGATACTCATTGAAGTTGAATCTCGGAATTGAAGAACCAGCCGGTGGAGCGAGGGGATATGCAAATGTTTTTTCAAATAGTCTTCCAGCACTGTTCTTCGCATTAAACTACCATGTCACAAGTCTGGATGTGTTTCTCGTAGCGTTCGTGGCGAGCATAGCAACAGCTTTGGGGGATACCTTGGCAAGCGAAATTGGCAAAACATCGGGAAATGTTTATTTGATAACGAATTTCAAGCCTGTAAATCCTGGAGAGAGTGGGGGAATCTCAGTTTTAGGAGAGATCTCTGCTCTTGTCGGATCGGTTACCGTCGTTATATTTGCACTTCTTCTTTCAGTACTCCCCATGAGTTATGTGCCCATCGCGATCATTGCTGGATTTATTGGAGTTCATGTCGATAGCTTTCTTGGAGCAACACTTGAGAGGATGGGTTATCTCACCAATTCCGGTGTGAATTTCCTTGCAACCATGAGTACGATAGTAATCTGCTATTTCCTTTTGCTTTGATCTTTATTCGGAATTTTGGAATTTAAATCGCTATTGCCCCATTCACTCTCACTTTATTTTATCCTTCTAATCCTCCCTCTAATAAGATAGGCTGTAGATATGAGCAGAACGAAAGCTAAATAGGCCTCAAATCCTGGGATGTATTTCTCTATTTCTGGAAGTCGAGGTACTTCCGGTTTGATCTTTGAGATATCAGGTACGTTTGTGGGTGTTGGTGTGGGTGTTGCCTTTGTGGGGGTCTCAGGATAGTTTAATTCGACCTTTACGATGGTTGATTCAGGAAAAGCTCTTGAAACAGATAACATGAGTTTTGCAAGTCTCTCTGAGAGCTTGTAGTATGAGAGCTTTACCACGGGATTTTCAGCTGTATCGGCGTACTCTAAATAGGCCACTGGCAGGACAGGGGTTACGATCTTTTCTACCTCTCCAATCGCTGTTCTGGCAGAGTTGTTGGCAGAACTGATCTTCGAGTTTAAAGATTCTTCATCAACGTTTATGAGCTCTATTGACAGGCTTGCTTTGGTTATTCCATCAATTGCCGAGATGGCTGAACCTGCGAAAAATCCCTCTTCAAGTTGCCTCCTTGAGATGTCTATGCTCTTTTCAGCCTCATCTATCAACTCCGGATAGCCACCTATTTGTGAAGCATAAACAACCATCGATTCTGCTTGGCTGAGATAGAATTGGGCTCTCCGTTGTAAATCCTCGGATTTGATTGGGATGTCCTCTTTTATCGTCTCAAGTAAGGATAACCAGACTTTGGCACTCTCTATTCTCTCCTTTGAGAGAGCCAGATACCTTAGGGATTTCTCAAAATCATCGGAGGTCCTTGCCCGATAGAGGTAATCTTCTGCTAGAGTTACCCTTTCCTGGGCTGCACCAAAAAGCTGGAAGGATTCAACTCCTAACTCTTTTTGAGAAGAGAGCATGTCTTTTGTCGAATTTATTTCGTTTTCAATTCTTCCAAATTCGACTTCAAGGTCGTTATCGTTTTTAACTATATGGGTGTAGTAGAGGTACCTGAGTTCGATTTTTGCCGTGAAATACTGACTTGTTGCCGTGTAATAGTATCCGTTTTTATAACTTTCATCCCCCTTCGAGATGAACTCATCAGCTTTTTTAAGTGATGCTCCAGTAGCTTTTACCGTTGAATAAAGATCTGTTGTATCCTTCTTCATCCTTTCAGCCAGCTGGAGTAGTAAGTTTGAATACCTAGAAAGATTCATCTCTTGCTGGGATTTAGCGATTGTGTAGTTCGTGTAGTACAAAAGAGCATCCTCTATCTTCTCTACTTCAATTACCTTTACTCCAAGTTCTTTTCCGTACTCATACAGATCAACGGGTTTGCTCTTTTTGCTTATGAAGATAAATGGTCCCCTCTTCTCCTCAACTGTCTCCTCCACGGTGACAACCCTTTGCCCTTTTGGAATGAGGAATATCTTGGCTCCATTATCTGCAGCGGCTTTTAGCTTGTATGGAATTCCTCCAACTGGCCCTATAAAACCGTCTGGGTAGATCATTCCGGTCATGTAAACGTCTTCTCTAAGGCTGAGGTTTTTCAGGGCTGAAATTGCCGCAACTGTCATCACTCCTCCAGCCGAAGGCCCACCTACTATCGGAGAATCAGCCTCTATTGTGAAGAAAAAGTCGTATTTCATGAAATCTAAACCCAGAACATCGCATGCTGTTAGAGCAGCAAGTTGGGCACTTCCTTGCATATCTATTTGAGTGTATGGGATTGTAGAAACGAAAACCCTGCCATCTCCGGGAGTTACGATCACCGAGATGTTTATAACCGCTCCCTCGGGAGGTTCTGTACTTTTAACCGCTACAGCCTTGATCCTCGCCTCATTGGCATTCAGAAACTGAGCCCCGGCTTGTAAGACCGTTTGGTTCGAAAGTATTATGAAAAGTGATGAGACTATGAAAAAAATGAGCATGCAAATCAGAATCACCTTTTTACTGGGGAGTCGCATGGATTTAACTCTCGGAAAGGTAAAATAACAATTTCGGTGATTTAAAGGGAGAGTTAAAAATATAAGAAATATAAACCGACAGGGGATAGGCTAGGGAAATGAAATCGAGGGTTGAGAACGTCATATTCGATTTGGATGGAACGCTCACCGAGCTCAATCTACCTTTTGATGAGATTAGGAAGGCTTTGAATATTAAGGGGAGGTTTATACTGGAAACTATTCTCGAATCTAGCGGGAAGGAAAGGGAAAATATGTTCGAAGTTTTGAAGAAGTTTGAGATAGAGGCTGCAAAAGACTCTAAATTAAATGAAGGAGCTCTTGAGCTAATAGAATTTCTCGAGAAAGAAGGAATAAAAAAAGGTGTGGTTACCAGAAATTGTCTGGAAAGTGTTCTAATATTCTCGAAAAAGTTCGGTATTGATTTTGACTATATTGTCAGCAGGGAAGCCGCCCCGCCAAAACCCTCACCTCTTCCTATGATAAGAGCGATCATATCTGCAAAAAGCACTCCAGACAAAAGTATTTCCATTGGAGATTTCAAGTTTGACCTTCTTTCAGGGAAGCTTGCTGGCATAAAAACGGTTCTTCTCATAACAGAGAGGAATAGGTCAATGATTTCAGAGTTCATCAGTTTAGCAGATCATACAGTAACGGATCTCAGGGGTCTGATAAGAATTCTGAGGATTTAGCTCTACTAGAGCGAGATTCCGAAAAATATCAAAAGCAGGTTATGGAGGACAACAAAAACGTAAAAGATTGTGCTCCAAATCATCGCTAGGAATATTGAGCTAATAACGATGGTTTTTATTTTTTCTCTGTTGCCTATCCTGCTGTAGTCCTCTACTTGGATACTTTTTCTATATTTGAGCAGGAAGAGAAATGGAATTAGAGGTATGACGATTTTGTAAATTGCCATTACAACGGGGGATTGGAGGTAGAGAAATTTGATAATCGTGTTAATTTCCTCATAAAGTCCTGCGTTTAGGGAGAATAAGGTTGTAATGAGATCTGCGAGATTCAATGCTGTCAGGAGCAAGAGGACAAATAGAATATTCCTCTTAGTTAGAAGATTCTGGGTCATAAAGGCATACATCAATCTAACTTCTCTTTTTTATTTAATAAATTTTTTCATTACGATAGGATTTAATAATTATGTTAACAATAATGATAATGATAAAAGTAATGGTGATTACTATGCAATTTAAAAACCATTTTTTTATTAAAAACTGAAAATTAAGCACTAAACAGCTGGCTGAGATCATCCAAAACGTAATCCGGTTTTACTTTAAACTTCTCGATCATCCTACTGAGATTTTGCTTGGTTGTAACTCCGGAGAGAACTAAAAGAGTTGGAGCTCCTATGTTTTTGCCCGCAAGTACATCCACATCGATTTGATCTCCGACCACCACTACTTCATCAGCCTTTAGCTGCAGGTGGTCTAGAGCCTGTTGCATTATAACCTTCCCCGGCTTCCCACATATGCAATCGGGCATTCTGTCCGTCATCCAGTAAAGCGCTCCTATAATCATTCCCGTTCCAGGCACCGGTCCATCTTCCGAAGGGAATATCTTGTCCGGGTTCGTTGCTACGTAAATCTTATCCCGATCGAGACACATCCTCAAGGCTTTCGTGAGGATTTCGAAGCTAATCTGTCTGTTTGACCCTACAACCAGTATTTCTGCCTCATCATAATCGACTATTTCATGACCTGCAAGCTTTAACTCTTCAACAAGACCTGGCTCGCCAGTTGTAAAAACCTTAGATTTGCCATAGTTCTGTTTTATGTATGTGGCGGTAACGTAGGTTGTAAGAAACATCTGATCCTCAGTTACTTCAACTCCAAATTCCTTGAATCTCTGCATGTATATTTTTCGACTCCTTGTCGAATTGTTTGAGACGAAAACAACCTTTTTTCCCATTGAGATCAGTCTATTCACGGCCTCAACTGCTGGCGGTATGGGCTTTTCCCCCCTTCCAATTACCCCATCAACATCCAGAATAAATCCTTTTTTTTCCAATAATGGGTGCATAGCAGAAATAAGAACATCCTTTTAAAAATTTGATGGTTTGATGGTTTGATTCCTGAGTAAATTCTATTTCAGGAGAGGAAGTTCTCCAGTAATTTTATCGATCTTCCTTTCCTCATCAGGACCTATCACCAAAGCGGTTATTGTGCCTGGTGGAATCTCTGTTAAACCAGCGTCTCTAACTATCCCTGTGACCAATCCTTCTTTTTCTGCCCTATCCTTTAAAATCATCATCTCCTTTAAATCCTTAACTTTGAGGACAATCTTCTTCTGCCCCCCCATCCGCCAGGCTTCGATTGTTTTCTTGTCTGATCGCTCGTAGCCGATTATAGAAGCATGGGCAACTTGAACAGCGAGCTTCCCTCTTGAGAGCTTTAAATCATCCCTCACTACTATAACTTGCTTGTATTCCTTCATTTTTACACCATGTTTAGGTAGCAAAATTTGAGGTTTGATCTGCATCCTTTACCAATTAAAACAGAAATTAGAATCTTTTTTCTTTCGCCTATAGTTTGTCTATGATACCCTCTCCAAGCCGCTTTTGTTTTTCCATTTTTAATCCTTCGTCTAGGTTTCCTTTTTTGTTTTCCCCATTTTCATTTAGAGATTCCTTTGAAGTCCTTCCTACCCCCATCTCGTCAATTTCTTCCCCTACCTTGTCGTTCTCATTAGCTTTACCAATGATCTCTTCGCCTTCATATTCTCCAATCTCTTTAAGGATAACGGAAAACCTGCTCTTACTCTCCTCTCCAAAACCGAAGATCTTCAGTTCTTCGATGCTCACAGGTTTTGACTTCTCATCAACCCACTTTTTTCCTACCTCAATAGCATCCTTTTCATCGTATGACGACACATAGATCTTTTCCCCTTCCATCTTCTCTAGGTTTTTCATCGGTATAGCAGCAAATTCGGCACCCATCTTCACGATAAGCCTCTCTTCGTAGATATCAATGGTTTCCCCGATCTCCTTGTCTCCAAGGTAAACAAACTTGCAGATAAGGTCGAATTTGTCCATCCCTTCCACCACTTTGAATTCAGATGGTGTAAATATAAGTTTGTCGAAAAATTTTCGATTTTTCATTTCTACTAATATTTCCAATATTTCCAAATGGGTTTTTACTAGTCACAACCTTGACCAAAGCATAAATTTATTATCCATCGCATTCCGGGATTCCCTGTTATGGTAAAAGATGAAATTAACTCAAAGTCCAACCTGGAGTTTGACCCAGAGTCTAACTCGGACTCCAACTCGGGAGCTCACACAGAAAAGAGTAAAAATGTAATCCTAATCCCTTTTAAATTAAAAAACCCAAAAACGAGGTTGTCTGGGATTTTAAGCCTTGAGGAAAGGAAGAATCTTGCAATTTTGATGCTTTCCGATGTTTTGGAGTCCATCAAGGAGTGTAAAGGTGTTAAAAAGGTAATAATCGCAGTTCCAGATAGGAATACAGCCAAAATGTGCAGTGAACTGATTGGAAAGTTTGAGAATTCGGGAGTAGAGATATTAGTAGATGAAAGGAATCTTAACGACCTTGTAAATTTTAACATCACCAAATTAGTTAACGATAAAACGTCTCTCGCAGTGATCATGGCTGATCTTCCTCTCCTGAGCCCCTTATTAGTGAATGAGTTCTTAAACTTAAAAGGCGACATTGTACTCTCACCAGGCAGGAAAGGAGGTACGAACATGCTCTTGGTAAGGAACCAAGCTTTCACAGTCTCATACCATTATGGAAGTTTCATGAAACATGTTGAAATTGCAAAATCAAAGAATCTTTCTGTTGGTATTTTCGATTCGTTTTTCTCAAGTGTAGACATAGACGATGAATCGGATATTTTAGAACTCCTTATTCATGGAAAAGGGAAGAGAAGTTGTGAATATCTAAAATCACTGGGATTCTATGTAAATTGTGAAGAGAAAGATCCCAAAATTGAAATTCTAAAACGAGTAAAATGATTTTGAAACGGCCAGAAATTTTTAGGATTTAAAAGAGACTTAAAGAAACCTGAGGTAACCTAAAGTAACCTAAAGTTCTCTGAGTTCTTTTAGAACTCATACTTTCTCAAGTTTCCCACAAGCTTTTCCTTTTCAAATTTGTCAAGGGACGTCTGTTCAATTACGTTGCTGAGAAATTCAATCGTTTCATCGTAAGCTCTCCTGTCAACAGGAAATGGAACACCATCCTTCCCGCCCAAGGCGAATGAGTACTTTGCCGGATCCTGCCTGTCGTATTCAGCATTATAAACGAGGTCTGCTATTAAAGCCAAAGCCCTGAGAGTGCCTTTTCCCATCCCTTCGAGCATTATTATTCCTTCAAAGTTCTCCGGCTGTAGTTCGTAGGCCTTTTCTATAGCATCCCAGTTCAACCTCCTTGGAACCGAGTAGCTATCAGCGATTCTTCCATCTATCGTCATCTGGCCTTTAGGGAGTTTTTTGACTGAAATGAATTCTAGATCTCTTTTTATGGAAGAAGGTGAGCTCTTTAGGATATCCAGAATCACTTTCCTGCTTTCATTGCTTTTTTCAGAAACGAGGTTGCACACCTCGTTTTCCTTCCTTTCAGCAACTATCCCGCTGTGGATTTTTTCTTTGATTTTGATTAGTCTGAACCTTTCGGGCTTGAGATGGTACCTCCTTGCCATTCTTTCGTAGGTGTTCATTCCCTGCTGGACCACCGTCCAGTAACGCTCTGAGAAGATTATTGCATGGTGATAGATGTTGTATCCGTCCTGAAGAGCGTTGTTATCAATTCTCGCTGCTAGCCGGCTATTAGTTTGAAGGATCTTAATTTCCTCCTCTCCCAACTCAATCCCATCCGCTAGTGTTTCTATTTGCTGAAGCGTTTTCATAGCTTGCCTACCCTTTCCACCGGCCACCTTTATTTCAATATCCTCGTTATCGTTCAAAACCGATTTTAGAACTCCAGTGAGAACAGTCGTAGTCCCAGAGGAGTTCCAGTCAAAGCCTAACACGTTTGAAAACGACTGGAAGAAAATTGGATCTGAAATTCTTCTAAAAAACTCTTCCTCCCCGAATTCATCGATGATTAGAGATATAATTATCTTTGAAAGCTTTTTCATTCTATCGAGTAACCAGAAGGGTGCTTTACCGTAATGTAGGGGTAAAGTAATGGAGGATGCGGTTGCGGATGTGGCTGCAGATGTGATTGCATTATTGACTCTCACAAAGAACTTTAGGTAAAAAGTTGTAAAATACTTTTGTGTGGGTTAAAAGTGGAATAAGTGGATAAAAGTAGTGGATGGATAGATGAGTGGAGATGATAGATGGTGAAGTTGAGCGGGCTGAATACGAAGAAAAGAAGAAATCAAATGGTGTGAGATTTATTATTTGATGTTTACAGGATTCAGAACAATCAAGTGAATCAATCGAGTTGGATAAGGAGGAAGTGGAATGAAAGACGAAGGTATTAAAGAAAATGAAAACAGCAAACTCGAGATTAATGGAAATATCGAGGAAAACATAATCGCCGAAATGAGAGAAATACTGGAGGATAGAATCCATGGATCAAGCTGGATTTTAAGCAGAACTATAAAACTTTTGAAGAAGATCGAACCTGGGTTGAGAGCCCGTGTTTGTAGGAAAATATCATCTTCACATCCTGCAATGGCCGGACTGAAAGTTCTCTGCAAGGTGCTATCAAAAAACCCTCATTTTGATGCGAAAAATATAGTTTTGGAGGCAAATAAAAGGACATCTGAAAATCTACGCAATCTTATAGCTGGAAAAATCGTTACAACGATTAGCAGAAGCCATATCGTTGAGGAAGGACTACTTGAAGTCAAAAAAACCATCATCCTTGAATCAAAGCCGGGAGGAGAGGGGAAAGACGTTGCAAAATGGCTTGAGGAAAAAGGCGTTGAAGTTGAGGTTATTCCCGATGCGTCAATGGGATATGCTGTTAAAGAAAGCGATTTCGTAGTTACAGGGGCAGACTCCATATTTGAAACGGGGTTCATCAACAAAGTTGGCACCCTTCCTCTAGCTTTAACTTCAAAGCATTTTGGAAAGCCGTTTATCGTTGCCTCTCCTTCTTACAAATTCTTGGAAAAAATTGAAAAGGTTGAGGGATTTGCGGCTGGAACTGGAAGTCAAGTTCTTAAAGCTCTCGGGAACTCTCTGTTTGAATTCGTAGAGTTGAAATACGTCGGCAGTATCGTCTGGGAGGGAGGAGTAACCTACCTGGAGGATTTGGATAAAATAGTCGAAATCAAAGCGGCATCTGCTAAGCTGTTCGACGAGTAGAGATAGTTGAGAAGAATCAAGACTCAAAAACGAGGTAATAATTAAGAGCTAAAATGCCAATCTTTTGCCAAAATCTAAGGAAAATCAAAATTACACTGAGGCAGTCAAATTAAGTTCAGTGTATCAGATAAACTAAGAAAGTAAAGCCCTGTCAACTCAAAAAACTTAACCAACTCTTACCACAACTCTAATCAAAAACTTCCTTTATTTCACCCATTCCCTTGCTCTTACCCTCTCTGAAAATGAACTTCTGGCCAGGAAAGATGAAATAGGGATTATACTTGAACCTCAGCTTGACCTTACCCCTGTCCCCAGCCATCATGTAGTCTCTATCCATATCTTCAAAAACGACTGTCTCGGATATCGTTTCAAGATGCAAAACGGGCTCGTAACCTCTCTTTATTCTCGTCGGATGGCTGAAGACATAAATATCCGCTACAAACTCATACACAGCCCTGGGATCTTTCTTTGTAACCACCATCCCCCTTCTGAGTTTCTCAAATTCAGCTCCCTTTATCGCAAGTCCAACTATATCCCCATCCGATGCCTTATCTATCCTGTAGTAATGCATTTCAATGCTCTGAACCTTTACCCTCTCAAACGATCCATCATGGAACGGGCCTATAAATACTTCCTCTCCAGCTCTGATCTCCCCTGCTTTCACGCTACCGCTTATCACCGTTCCCACTCCGGATACCTTGTAAATCCTGTCGATGTACATCAAGAAATCTCCTTTGGAGAAGCTCCTTTTCGGCAGCCTGTAAAGGAGGTTCTCGAGAATGTCGTAGCCTTCGAGCGTTATCGATGATGTTTTTATTATCGGCACAACGATATTTTTCTCGGCAACAAGATTGGCAACCTTTCTAGCCTCTTTTTTATCTTTTAATAGATAGGGAATCCTCCCAACTCCTCTCAAAGTTGTAGTTATCTGGTTTATGACATCGTTAACTCTCTCATCTGCTACCATGTCTATCTTCGTAATTGCTATTATCACTGGAAGTTCCATCGCAAGGAGGATTCCCAAATGCTCTCTCGTCGTTCGCATGACTCCATCGTTTGCAGCCACGACAAGCAAGCCATAGTCAATTTTCTGGCCTAGTAAGCCTCTAATCGTTGTCCTGAGCCAGGGTTCATGGCCAACCGTATCGATAAATGAGACGAGTTTATCGGAATTTTCAACGAGATGTGCCTTCTCGTTTTTGTTAAGGGGGTTCTTCATCTTGATTGCCTTCCCATCTTTGAAACTGAGAATCGCGTAGCTCAGGTCAGCACTTAGGCCGCGTTCGATCTCGTGTTTTAGAACATCAAGGTAGACGCTCGTAGCACCATCACCGTTGTCGGGCTTTCCCGTAATTATGCATCCAACGAGCGTTGACTTGCCATGGTCAACATGGCCTGCAGTTCCTACGAGCACGTGCTCCTTTGGCTTCGATTTGGTAATCTCGACAAGTCCTACGTATCCGCCATTAACCTCAAACTTCTCAACGGAACTTATTTTCGCCTCTATCTCTCCAGAAATTTTCTTCAAAATCTCAAGGGTCTCGTTGAACTGAGCCTCATTGATTCCTTTCAGCTCTCCCGAATCCGCTATACCTATCACGTAAATTGCTTTTCCCCTTCCCATAAGGATTCTGTGGTTCATCTGGCATGCTAGACTTTGCATCCTATCAGAATGAAGATGGTAGTCGGTCAAGAACTCCTTAAATTCGATGTTCTCCCTTTCTCCCTCCCTGACTATACTGAGGATTTTTTCCATCTGGAGTTGGTCTGTCTCAAATTTATTTATATTTTAGCATTCATGGTTTTTTTGAGTCGTTAGTGAGATAGAATCATTAAGTTTTTACATTATAATGGTAAATTTTTTACATCATAATAGTGCCGAAAAGGATGGATACCGCAAGCTGCAGGAATATCACGGCAAAGAAAAGATACATCGCTTTCTCTCCTATTTCTTGAAAGGCCTTCTCGATGTACTTGAAGAAATCGTTTCCCATCACCCTAACTTCTACTTCTCTTTTTGAGTATCCAATTTCGTCCACCTCTTTGAACTCCGTTTGAATACTGTTTTCGATAAAATCAAGTATGATCTCTCTTTCAGCTCTATCGCTTCCGACCGGCATGTATCCTACTTTCGGTGAGATCGCCGTTTTTGCGTGGTTATCTGTAGACGCTATAATTCCCTTATATCCATTTTCAGCGAAAAAGCTCTCCAGCTCATTCTTAAAACTGCAATCCACATTGTTTCCATCTAACATTAGCAGGGCATACTTTTCACCATCGTAATCGAGGAGGAGCATCGCTATATGTCCGCATGTATTAGCCGTCTCGATTTTCCTCTTAGAAAAAGAATACCTCAGGTTATTTGTTTGCTTAAGCCCATGCTTGGTGGCTCTTTCCACGAGACCCCTTATTTCCACTAGATCCTCAGGGGTTATTTCGTAATTCGGCTTATGGCAGTTGTGGCAGTCAATGATCATGCATTCACCTAAAATGTCTTCAGCAAAACTGTATACACCTTCAGGAATATCGTCTATAGCTTCTTTTCCAGAGATAAACAGAAGCTTAACACCATCAAATGGAAAAATTTTTAGGCTAAACTTTTCTCCTTCAGTCTCTACTGGCTTGTACGAGGCTATTCTTTTCAGAAATTCGCAATCCAGGGTTTCAACAATTTTCTCAACATCTGTGGCTGAGGTGGGATTGCTGTCGTGCTTGGCTGGAGAGTGAAGATAGATCGAATTTTCAACTACATCCAAGATTTTACCGACAAGCATTGCTCCCCCAATGTTCCTCAGAGGGCCAGGATGGAAGGACGTGGTAATTAGCTTAACGTTCCCTATTTTTAGACACCTAACCCATCCTTTTTTATTC
>QMZD01000017.1 GCA_003662985.1 Archaeoglobales archaeon
AGAGATACCTTCCTGATGGGATCCCAGGGTATCTCTCTCATCAACTTTCTGGCGGTCTCGAGAAATATCTTGCTTGAATCTTCCTCCACACCTCTACCTGAGTTCGAACCTTTATCTAAGCCCAAATTCTTACCTAAACCATCTCCAAGCCTTTCCCTGCTCAACGTATGCATTTAAAACACCCGTAATCTCATTAATATTCAAACTTCCAGCTAGTAGAAAAACAAAATAAGCTATCCAGGGAAGTATTGCGATTAACGTTTTTAACGGGTCTAATCTCAACTCACGCTTTACAAAACCGTAAATTAGCAGTATTGTTAGCATCAGGAAAGCCACTCCAATACCGTAGCCAAACCAGAAACCTTCAATTGGGACGAAGTTGGGCAGCGAGCCGAGAGGAGTTGGAACACTGGTTTCAACAGCCGAAACATAGTATGGAGGGCTTAAGCTTAGATACATCTCCTGCCTGACGATCTCGTAAAGCATCTCGCAGCCTACATAAAACCACCAGTTGATCATCGGTATGTGCGCTATTCCTGTCCAAGTAAGCAGCCTTACAAAGGATCCATTTCTTCCATCTCTGCCAAATGCCTTGCCAATGCCATAGGTTACTGAAGTGAACGAAAGCCAGTAAAGGAGTGTGTAGGCTATAGAAAAACTCCATAATGAAATCATCCAGACCGGCAAAGGATAAACAGGATTTTCTACGGGCATCTTATGGACTAACGCTACGTCAGGGGAGAAAGCATAACCAAAGAATCCATAAACTCTATCTACAAGTGGTGCAATCGCGTAAGCCCAGTTATTTGCGAGATTAACAATTACTTTGCTAACAGAGTAAGGAAATATTTCCACGCTTTCTGCCATTGCTCTACTGATTATGACCATCACAGCCACAGCTTCAATGAATGGCAGATTTCTGTAGAGAGGTTTCAAAAATTCCTTATCTGCCTCACTATAAATTCTGTCGAGGTACTTCATCATAAACACCTCATCATAAACACCCAATTAACCCAACAATCGTATCGGTAAACTCCTCAACATCTAGATCCAGAAAGAATGAATACATCGCCAAACCGTCGATCATCGCCATCAACAAGGTTGCGATTTTCTCCGGATTCTCAACCTGCAACATATTTTTCAGTCTCTTCAACCCATCCTCATACACCTTCAATGCAAGATCCTTGCTACCGGCGTATTTTTCCTTCTCAAAAACATATTGCAAAAACCTGAATATTCCTGGATTTTCCTTTGCAAACTTCAGATTTTTCTCAACAAACTCTCTCACATTTTTCGCTTCGAGAAAAGCATGCTTCTCAATGAAATAGGAAACTCCTTCCCTCTCAAGTTCATCTTTACTCTTGAAATAATGGAATACAAGGCCAATTGAGACCCCAGCTGCCTTTGCAATCTCTTTGGTTGTTACATTCTGAGGGGGTTTTGAAGTATATAGCCTTAGTGCAGCCTCAAGTATCCTTTCCCTCATCTCCATTATTGATTGAGCGCTCAATCAATTTAAAAAAGTTTTGTTCAAGCATCACTTGTTCTAAGAACTCAACAGGTAAGTAACCTCGGACTTACTTTCTTCCCAGTGTAGATATCCAAAGCCTCTTTTACCATTTCTCTGAATCTAGGTGTCGGTTTCCCAAAAACAATATTTTTGCAATAGGTATCTACGTAAACGTAGTACTCCTCATCACCGTAATAGAAAAGAGCAAGATCGTCTCCCCTATCTCTTATAAGAAAGGGAAACAGCTTACAGACCAAGGGTTTGCTATCCTGAATTCCACAAAACCTTCCTACCTGGAAGGGGCATCTGCCGTTTATCTTCCTAAGATAGTACTTCCTTTTTTCCTCCACAAGCCCAAGCTTTTTGAATCTGAGATATTCCCAGAATGTGAGAGGAACCTTAAAATCCTTACAGCATTCGCCACATGCGGTGCACTGCCAGGAGTGTATCCTCCGCCAGGGCACCTTCATTGATGAAAGATAAATGCTCGGAAAATTAATTTTTGCCATCTCAATTTTTACTATCTCACCAACTTCTACCAACTCCTATTTTACTTCTCAATCTAAGTTAACATTCTAGAGAAATGAGTAATAGAGCAAAAAATTTAAAAGATGAAAGCCAGATTGTTCTGGAATTAAATAGAATAAAAAAGCTCAAAATGTTAGCTATGAAACACTGAGGTGTTTGGATGGATCAAACAAAGATCGTCGAACTTTTACTAACGGCAGAGATATACAACAGGTTTGAGGAATTGAATGAAGATGATATTCCCAAAGAAATAAGAAAACTATTCTACGGTAAGAATGGAATTAACCGACCTTTGGTGGTAAAACTGGATGTGGCAAAGAGATATGCCGGCAGAAACGTTGATGATGTGAGGTCTCTGCCGTTTATAGACTTTAATGACTTCAACAAGCAGTTCAAGATAACCTCATTCGATCTTACCGTAAAGTGGTTCTTGAAAAGGGGAATCGATGCTATCAAAAGAAATCCAGTCCTAGCTTATTACTACCAAAATTACGATTCAGTTGGTGTTTCCTATGAGGACGTTAAAAAGTTAAACAAACCAAAGCACAGTGACAAGGAATGGCTTAAAACGATCATCGCAGAGCTTGAAAAGAATGAAGAAACTTCCGATATGCTTGGTCTCGTCAGACTCTATTCTCCCGAAGATATAAAAGTTGAGTTTCATGAGGTGGCTCTTGATGAGACTCAACTCCAAGAATTCAACAAAATTGAGGTGGCTTTGGAGAAAAGAGAGTTTCTTGAAAAAATTGGGGTGACAGAGGTTGGAAAGCTTCTGTTCATCGGTCCACCAGGTACAGGAAAGACCACTACTGCCAGAGCCCTAAGTAAGAAACTTCACCTACCGCTTGTAGAGGTCAAGCTTTCGATGATAACAAGTCAGTTTCTTGGAGAAACTTCAAAGAATATTGAGAAAGTCTTTGAGATTGCCAAAAAGCTTAATCCCTGCATACTATTCATCGATGAGTTTGATTATGTTGCAAAAACGAGGACAAGCGATGAACATGCAGCTGTAAAGAGAGCGGTAAATACCTTGCTCAAATCTATTGACGAGATAAATCTGGTTGAGGATGGAGTGGTACTAATAGCCGCAACAAACCATCCAAGTCTGCTCGACTCAGCTGTGTGGAGGAGATTTGACAAGATAATCGAGTTCCCCCAGCCATCTGAGAGAATTAGAAAAAGAATATTCCAACTTTCCCTCTCAAAAGTTCCCGGAAACTTCGATATTGATGAACTTGTTGAGCTTACAGAGGGTTTTACTGGAGCTGAGATAAAACTCGTCATCAGAGAAGCTGTGCTGAATTCCCTTCTTACTGGAAAAGAAGAGGTTGAACACGAGTTACTTGTCCAAGCTGTAAGGAATGTTAGGGAAAGACTGAACCTGAAAATCTCCTATTGATAGCATGAAGATTATTTTACTTGGCACTGGTGACTCTCCCGGCACTCCCGTTATTGGGTGTCATTGTAAAACATGTGAGGATGCAAGGCTTAAAGGCTGGGAAAGAACGAGATTTTCGGTTCTAGTCCAGAACAAGGGAAAGAATATCGTAATCGACACATCCCCCGATCTAAGAGCCCAGCTTTTGAAAGCCAAGGTTGATTCAGTTGAGGCTGTAATTTGGACTCACAGTCATTACGATCACTTTGCCGGATTTGGAGACTTTTACAGGGTTCAAACCAACGTTAACGTTTACACATCGAGGGAGGTGCACGAAGACGTTGGAAGATTCCTCCAATTCGTGAAATACAGAAAGATCGAGGTTGAAAGTTACAAACCCTTTGAAATTGCCGGAATCCGTTTTACTCTGGGCGATGTAAACCACCCACCCCTCAGAAAAGCCCATGGAGTGGTCATAGAATGGAAAGATTTCAAGATCGTCGTATCTGGCGACACAAATAAGGATCTTCCAAAAACCACAATCGAGCTTTTCAAAAACCCAGATCTCTTTATCGTCGACTCCATCGCCCCAGAGGGATTTCGTTTGAGAAAGCATATGAACGCTGAGACTGCTATGAAGCTTGCAGAAGAGATAGGAGCGAAAAAGACCGTTTTCACCCACATAGGGCATTTCTATCCGCCTCACGACGAGGCAAGCAAGTACTATCCTCTGGGCTATGATTTTCAGACATTTTACTTTGATGAGGAGAAAGAGCTGGATTCATTTTTCTGATTTTAGGTTGCAATTCAAAAATGAAAACCAAAAACCTTAAACTAACTCACAAGTGGTGAAGAACATGATCAACAAAGAGCAATCAAGGTTTCTGGGCATTGATATCGGTGGAGTCAACCTGAAGTATTCGGATGAGAACGGAAGAGGAAAGATAATCTACTTCCCGATGTGGAAGAATTTCAGACAGCTAAAGGATAGACTGGAGGAAATCAGAGAGAAAACAAATCCAGAAGTTGTAGGAGTTGTAATAACCGCAGAACTCTCCGATGCTTTCGAAAACAAAGCTGAAGGAATCAATTTCATCTCTAAAGCTGCAATAGATGCATTTGAGAGGGTTTATTTCCTGAGCATAGATGGAGAACTCTCAAATTCAATAGATGATCCCTTAAGGTACTCAGCTAGCAACTGGGTTGCCTCCGTTCTTTTCCTAAGGGAAAGATATGATAACTTTCTTTTCGTTGATATAGGCTCAACCACCTTAGATTTAATTCCCGTCAAGAACAAAGTTCTTGCTGCCAAAACGGATTTTGAAAGAATGAAAAGGGAAGAGCTGATCTACATCGGAGCCTTGAGGACTCCTGTATGTTGTTTATTCCCTGAATACCGCAAACTACATCTTGCCGCTGAGTTATTCGCCATAGTGGCAGATGCTTTTATTCTAACCAGAGATATTTCCCAGAATGAATACACTGTTGAAACCCCGGATGGAAGAGGTAGGAGCCGGGAGGAGTGTCTCAGCAGGCTTGCAAGGATGTTCTGTGCAGATGTGGATGAGATCGGAGAGAGTTTTATTATTGAGTTCGCTCATGAAATAAAGAGAAAAATGGTAAAAATGATTTCTGAAACGATAGATAGGCACTTAAGCGATTACAACCTAAAAACCGTAATCGGATGCGGTGTGGGAGAGTTTTTGATTGAGGAAGCTATGAAAGAAGTGAAGGGAATGAGGGGGATGAAAGGGATGCAAACAGAACACCAAGCAGAATACATTTCCCTCAGGAGAATTTATGGGAAAGTTTCTGATCTTTTCCCATCGTTCGCGATGGCAAATCTGGTAGCAAATCTGGTGGCAGGGTTACCAAAAGAAGACCAAGAATAAGAAATGAGCGAAAATATAGAAAACAAGCAAGAAGTGAGCAAAAGCAGAATGGCGGAGATACAGTGTAAGAATATCAAAAAGGTGAAAAGGATGATAATCGCCAAAATGGGAGGAAGCGTGATCCAAAAATGGAGAGAACTCGTTGATATCTTTTTGGAAGTTAATTCAACTGTCCACAAAAAAATCTTGCTAATTCCCGGTGGAGGAAAGATCGCAGATCTCGTGAGGAAGATGCAAGTTGACGATGAAAACGCCCATTGGATGGCCATAGCTGCCATGGAGATCAACGGATACTACCTCGCTTCTCTAGGAGCGAATAGCCTTAAGCTTGAGTCTTTTGATGAGTTAAAGCCTAAAGGTGTTGATGTATTGCTTCCATACACTTTACTAAGAAAAAACGATGAACTCCCACACTCATGGGACGTTACCTCAGATTCCATCGCAATATGGGTTGCAGGAAAGCTGAAAGCCAAAAAGGTGATGAAAATAACCGATGTTGACGGAATATTCAAGGATGACAAACTGGTTGAGGAAATAAATGTCAAAGACTTGAATTTTGAAAGTTGTATGGATGCGTACTCACCTTACCTCATCCAGCAATTCGGCTTGGATGTTTTCGTTTGCAATGGCCTTTATCCGGAAAGGGTAAAAGATTATATATTGCGAGAAAGGGCATTAGGAACACTCATAAAAGGGAGGTAATAGTCATGGAGATCCATAAATGCATATCATGCGGGGAAAACCTCATAGGGTCAAATTATGTTAAGTTTCCGTGTCCGAATTGTGACGAGGTAATATACCGATGTAAAAGATGCAGAAAATTGGCAAACCGATACGTGTGCCCAACATGTGGCTTTGAGGGGCCTTAGGATAAAAGGAGGGATTTGATGGGAGATGTCGTAATGAAAATAAAGGTTATGCCAACCGATGTTGAGACGAGCCTCGATTCCATCTTCGAGAAGATTCAGGAAGTTAAAGGAGACAGAATTGAGGTCAGAGATAAAAAAATCCAGCCGATAGCTTTCGGGCTCAAAGCTTTGATCGTAATGGCCGTAATGCCGGATGAGGGTT
The DNA here is from genome assembly GCA_003662985.1 of Archaeoglobales archaeon. Lineage (GTDB taxonomy): Archaea > Halobacteriota > Archaeoglobi > Archaeoglobales > Archaeoglobaceae > Archaeoglobus_A. The sequence goes on from QMZD01000017.1 coordinate 6,380, forward strand.
CTATAGGCGACGAGTTCGTGGAGAGAATAAAGGGAATCGAGGGTGTTGAGAGCGTAGAAATAGAATCGGTTGAACTTTTGTGATAGATAAACTAGATAATTAAACTTCTTTTTGCCTCAACTCCTTGTCTATCATCGCAAATATTTTTAACCTTCTGTCCCACGCAAGGGTATGTTAAAGCCTATACAGATCGTGACACCACCTTTGGCTGCGAACGTTTATCTGCTCAGATCTGAGATCCCTGCATTGATTGATGTTGGAGGGGATTCGGCATTTCTGGTTGATGCCGTAAAGAAGTACATGAATCCAAAGGATATAGAGTACGTTTTTTTAACACACTCTCACTTCGATCACGCTTCAGCTGCAGGCGATTGGAAATCATGGTTCGATTCGAAGATAGTCCTTCACGAGAAAGAATTCAGCCTCCTTAAATCCCAGGGTTTCGCTTCTTACATGTTCGGAATTAAGTTCAAGCCTTTCGAACCAGACATAATGATTAAGGGTGGAGAGGTCTTTGATCTTGGAGACATAAAACTCGAGGTTATCCACACTCCCGGCCATTCCCCAGGAAGTGTCTGCCTCTATGAGCGGGAGAAGAAGTGGCTTTTCAGCGGCGACACCGTTTTTCCTAATGGAAGCTTTGGAAGAGTAGATTTGCTTGGCGGGAGTTCTTATGAACTAATCAAATCAATAGAGAAGCTAACAAAACTAGACGTGAAAAATCTCTATCCCGGACACGAAGAAGAGGTAATTGGAAACGCCAATGAACACATCAAAACCTCCCTGAGATTTGCGAAGATGTTTCTATAGACTAACAGATTCAATAGATCATAAGGTTTTCAGCTGGTTTGGTTTTTGCTCCTCTTGAGAATTCCTAGAGAAAAAATCTATATCTTCTTTAGCTGACTACAGTTAAATGAGCATCGAAGTATGCTTGGTGGAGCTGAAAATCCCTGAAAACATCGGATTTATCGCGAGGGTGATGAAAAACTTTGGTTTTGATAAGCTCTGTCTATACAACTGCGAAATTGATGAGAGAACTTACATCACGGCCAGTCACGCACGGGATATCCTAGACAAAGCCACCATAATTGATGACCTCCACTCATTTCTATCGGATAAAAATCTCATCATCGGTACCACTGGCATAACCGGTCTAAAGGAGGAAAGATATCTCAGAAGACCAATTTTCTATCCTGACGAGCTAAAAGAACATTTAAAAGGAAAGTACGCTGGAACGACAATCCTCTTTGGAAGAGAAGATTATGGACTGTCAAACGAAGAAATTGAGATGTGTGATATGCTGGTTAACATTCCAACAAGCCCTGAATACCCCGTTATGAACGTAAGTCACTCTGTAGCGATAATCCTCTACGAACTCCGAAAAGAAGCTTATAAACTGGAGGAAAAATGTTATGCAACGTCTGAAGACATTGAAAGGCTCGTGAGATACTTTGAGGAATTGCTGGTAGAAAGCAGATACCCTCCTCACAGGCTACCAAGGACTCTTTTGATGCTTAAGAGGGTTAACAAAAGAGCTCTGTTGACAAAGAACGAGTTCACAACATATCTTGGTGTTATTAGAAAAATAAAAATATATCTGGAGGAGTTACATAATAGAACTAAATAGAACTAAAAATAATGTGCTCAAAAACCAATCCTGAAAATTGAGGTAAAAAAATGAACGGAAAAAGGCCAGATAAATGGCTCATAGTGCTCATATCTGCAATTTTAGCATTGCTAGTTCTTACCTTCTACTTCCTCACACCTCTGCTTGACGGTATACTCATGGGAATAGTCTTCGCCTACGTTGCAAAGCCTATAAAGAGACGATTGGAGAGGAGAGTTGGTAGCTTTGTCTCTTCTTTCGTTTCAACGCTCATAATTCTAATTCCGGTCTCCATCCTACTTTTCTATGGAATATTCCAAGGCATCATACAGGCAATAAATCTGTTCACCCATCAGAGTGAGTTTCAAATGCAAATCATAAATGCTCTGAGAGAGGCGGGATTAAAAGAGGAGTACATAACCCAGATTGAGATAATAATACCCCATATAATATCCTTTATCTCCAAGAACATTTTACAGGTTTCTGCAATAAATCTGACCTTCAGACTAATTATTTTCATCATGAATTTTCTAATTTCGTCAATAGTCTGCTTCTACGTTCTCATGGATGCAGATAAATTCGTATCCCGTTCAATGAAAATTCTCCCAGAACAGTACAGAGGAGGTTTCGCCAGATTTGTGGAAAAGGTTGACGAGGTCTTTCTCGGGTTATGGTTCGGAAATTTTGCCGTTGCAGTGATGATAGGCATCGCCAGTATTCCTTTCTTCTTAGCATTCGGGATACCCTACACAGCCTTACTTTCAGGTCTCATATTTCTTGCCGCATTGATACCGGTGTTTGCAGAATGGATGGTTCTTTTACCCGTAACGATCTATCTAGCAATTCAAAACATATATACCGCAATCTGGTTTATTTCTCTCGGCTTCATTTTCCTCTATTTGATTCCTGAGATTATTCTTAGACCACACTTTGTGGGATATACTTCAAACATTCATCCTCTTCTCATATTACTATCTTTTCTTGGAGGGGGACTGGTTGGTGGAGTTACAGGTTTCTTCCTCGCTCCGATGCTAGTGGCGGTTGGAACTGCACTTTACAACTATTACACATCCTAGCTTTGGAATCAACCAAGAAGACAAACCAAAAAGAGCGAAAAAGAGGAAATAAAAAATTTGAGGAGGATCACCAAATCGTCAGATCGTCTTCTCCGTAACGTGTGGGGGGAGAAGTTTTGTCATTACCTTCTGGTCGGTTATGATTCCAACTGGCTTACCTTTGTCGGTAACAACGAGTATCCTAACGTCTTCGTCCCTCATCAGTCTTATTGCCTCTCTGATCGTTGTATCTTTCTCCGCCATCACGATCTTTGGCCTCATAACATCCCCTACCTTTGCATCGGTGTTGCCTTCTGCAAGGGCCTTGACAGCATGTTCGAGAGTAAAAATGCCAGCCATAGTATCTCCACTCCTTACCGGGGTACAGTAAATTCTTTTTTCGTTAAGTATCTTGGCAGCCTCTTTTACACTTTCATCCTTGTCGACTGTGATTATTGGTGTCGACATATGCTCCCCAATTGTGTCCTTGGGGAGGGCAACAATTCCCTCTGTATCTATAACGACCGTATTGGCGGTATCATCCCTCCCACTTACTTTCCCAACAACTACGAGTTCATTCACTGGTGTAGGACCTATAAGGAGTCTGTCTCCAACCGATATCTTCTTTACATCACCAACAACTCTAACCCTCGCCTGACAAACTTCTGGATGAGAGATTGATGGAAAACTTATTTCCTCTACGGTCAGATCTTCCAGCAGTTCATCATTCTTTACAACAGGAACTCTAACGGCTTCCTCTGGCTTAGTTATTGAGAGCATCTCGTAAGCTTTTACTGTTGGTCTGTAGCCTCCCTTAGGCCCAGGAACACCCTCGACCAATCCCAAAGCCCTCAGTGCCTGCATCTGGTTTCTTACTGTACCAGGGTTTCGGTTTATCAGTTCCGCGATTTCCTCTCCTTTAATCGATAATCCTGTCTTTCTCTTGTATAAAGTGATTAAAGCATATAGTATATCTTTCTGAATCTGGGTTAGCTCGAGTTCCATTCAGATTACCTCCTAGAACTTTCTGAACTCTTCAAGGAAAGTGTATAAATAATTTTTCTCTAATATTCTCCATATTCAACTTGTAAATTTATGGAAGAAAAAATATTGAGAGGGTTTTCTTTTATTTTATTGAAAACTAAGCGGCAAAGTTTTTGTAATATAAATGTTAATTATCAATAGTAAATAAAAAATCGGCTAGACATCTTCAGAGAGCATATATTTAAATGCCTAACAGATGGTAGAAAGTAAGAGGAAAACATGGAAACAGAAAAAAAGAAATTCGAGCCCAGAAAACTGCCAAGTGTCCTCAGAAGTGAGGAGTTAATCGATAAGGCTTTCAGAAGAGCCTCAAAAGTATCAGGTAGAGGGAGAAAAGAGAAAGCGATTAATAAACTTTCAACCCTCTCAAACGTTTTTAGCGATCACTTTAATCGTATAATATCCTCTCATCCAAGCTACCAAAATCTACCACCCTTTTATAGAGAGATAATAGACACCATCGTAGGAATCGGAAAACTCAGAAAGAGCTTAGGAGCCCTTTCATGGGCGAATTCAGCGATCCAGAAGATAATCAACAAGGGGATGAGAGAGGTTAAAGGGGGAAAAGACCCGGAAATTGTACTACGTTCCGTATACGGTAGAATTTCGTCGATTGTTAATCAAATAAGCCATGAACTCGATTTTTTGATAGAGGCGAAGCAAAGGATGAGGGAGATTCCAACCCTTTCAGATGATCCTGTGGTTGTCGTTGCCGGATATCCAAACGTCGGAAAATCGAGTCTTGTTGCTGCTATTTCCACAGTAAAGCCGGAAATTGCAAGCTATCCCTTCACAACAAAGAAGATATTCGTTGGGAAAGGGAAAATCGGAGACAAAATCTTCCAGCTCATCGATACGCCGGGATTGCTCGATAGGTCCATTTACAAGCGAAACGTGATTGAGAAGAAGGCCATTTCGTGCCTGAGATATCTAGCAAATTGCATAGTGTTCATAATCGATCCAACGGAGACATGCGGTTACAGCATTGAGAATCAAACCTCCCTTCTGAACGAGATCAAAAGGGAGTTCAAAGTTCCCACAATATCAGTCTACAGCAAATCTGACCTTCACAAACTTCGCGATAGGCCGGCTTTCTCAGTGATGACCGGAGAGGGAATCGAGGAGATCAAATCATTGATTGAGGAATGCTTGGAGGTTCAAAATCAGATGACTCAAACAAACCAACCAAGCCCACCACCGAAGAAGAGTAGATATGAAATGTAACCAGCTATAACCCCAGTATTAAGGAAAGGAAGTCCCGGATGAGCTCCTTCTCTGTTCTCCACCATGTAAATCAACAGGAATAATCCAAGAATACCCCCTAAAAGAGTAAGTAGGGCAGATACTTTGATGAAACCTATGTAAGGAGAATCAGTGAATACCTGCGCAGATACAACCAGAATGTTTGGGATGACCACATCCCCTAGTCCCATGAAAACGGCCTTGTCTTTAGATTCCTCAAGGTTCTTCAATTTGAAGGAGCGGGAGAAAGGGATTACAAAGAGCATAGGAAGCTTCATCTTCGTAATTGAGTCAGCTAAATCGACCATATGGCCAGTCTTATACACGGAGATGAAATCGTAAATTGCCAACGCAACTAAAAGGACGATTACGGGAAAGGGTGTGAGACTTATGCCGAAAATTGAAGTAACTCCCGCTGCGAGGAGCAAAGCTGTTAAATCGATGATGAACCAGTTAGGCCTACTTACGAGCAAAATTAGAAGAACCACAGAAAGGACAGCTGAAAAAATTCCCAAAAAAGGGTAAAGGACGTAATACATCGAGACGAAGATTAGTAAGTACATCAGCCACTGGATTAGGCTCTGCTTAAATTTAGCCACAACGAGAATGAAAGCCGTAAAGACTAAGATGATTGCAAAATAGTACACAGAGTTCATAACATCTTCGGGATCACTAAACGCCTGCATTCCAGCTTCCTTATAATCTGGAGAAGCCGCTAACGCCAGTATTACTGTCAAGACGTAGACGCATATAAGTAGATATCTTGCTTTCAACTTCTCACCTGTCCACTTTAAACAGCTTTAAACAGTTTTCAAGGACTATAAAAACTTTCTTGAAAAACTTTATGATGCTTATTCTCAG
>QMZD01000018.1 GCA_003662985.1 Archaeoglobales archaeon
AATCAGGATAGCAACGGCGACGGCATCTGGGATTACCCATACTATATGAACTCCAACAACTCCGATCCGTACTCCCTCGTGAAAACGAGGGACCACTATACGCTTGCGGGAACCGTGGCTGACACAACCCCCCCAACCATCACGAACGTGTCAGCAACTCCAGCAACGCAGGAAATTGACGGATACGTCAACATAACGTGCAACGTTTACGATGCATCGGGCGTTTCAAGCGTCGTTCTTAACCTGACCCAGCCTGACTCAACTGTTAAAAGCTTTCCCATGGAACATCTCTCCGGAACCCTCTACTATTTCAACAATTCCTACTCCCTCCCCGGAACGTATTCCTTCTTCATCCGGGCAAACGACTCCTCCGGAAACACGAATGTATCAGATGTTTATACTTTCACGATTCAGGCAGCTCAGGATACGACTCCGCCTGAAATAACGATTCTGTCTCCGGAAAATGGCGGAATTTACAACACCACGACAATCTGGCTGAACGTCACAGCAAACGAGGAAATCGACACTTGGTGGTATTCCTTGGATGGGGGAAGCAATGTAACATTCACACCGAACACAACGATCAGCGTAAGTGAGGGGAGCCATGCGATAACGGTTTATGCAAACGACACCGATAAAAACGTTGGATATTCAACCTCAACCTTCTACGTTGATGTAACCCCTCCACCATCCATAACGAATTTAACTTACTCGGCTGGAACGACTTGGATCCGCTGGACGTGGAATAATCCAGTGGTTGAGGATTTCAATTGCGTTCTCGTGTATCTGAATGGTGTATATCAGACATGTACGAACAACGAGTTCTTCGAGGCCACAGATCTGAATCCGTCAACCTCATACACGCTATCAACCCACACCCGCGATTACGCTGGCAACGTAAATCAGACGTGGGTCAACAGTACAGCCTCAACTCTAAGTCCAACTACTATCTACGTCAACACAACTGGCTGGTGGTTTGAGAACGGCACCTTCAACGCGAATTCAACACCCATACAGGCTGCAATAGATAACGCCCCCGAACTGTCAAGAATATATGTTCTGCAGGGTGTTTATTATGAAGCGGTATCCGTCTACAAGAGTCTCAATTTAACGGGCTTCAACGCGGAAATCAACGCTCCTCATGCTGACTATTCGATATCCCAATTCAATTCGACGGTTTTCAAGGTTACAGCCGATAACGTAACGATAAGCGGTTTCAAAATAGACGGATACAGCAACAATAAGGGCATATTGCTTTACTATGCAAATAACTGCAGAATAAACAACAACACGATCATCGTTAACTATTCAAACGGCGATTTTAGATACGGAATCCACCTCTACTACTCCAATAACTGCTCAATTTATGAAAACACGATCAACGTTTCCGGAATTCAATCGGCGGGGGTGTACAACATCTATTCAGATAGCACAACGATCTCCCGTAACCGTCTTAACGTTTCGGGAGCATCAGCAATGGGAGTACTCGTTTACAACGACTACAACTCCCCGGCCTATGTTTACAACAACACGATCAGCATAGCCAACGTTTCCTTACCTTATTACAACGAAGGCTACGGCATACTGATATACTACGCTTCAGCTGTCATAGCTGAAAACAACACGATCTCCCAGAATCTTACCGATCCCAAAGCGTGGGGAGCTGGAATTTTTGGAGAATTCAACGGCACGTTCAAAAACAACGTGATATCCGGGGTGAAAACAAGTCTACGATGTCCAAGCGGGGACATAAAGCTGAGAGGCGTCGCTAAATCCAACCGACCCGCAGATCCGCCGGGCTACGGAAACATCTCTTTGTATCTTGAAATAAACAAATCGAGCGGGTGGGCAATCGTTAACATAACCTATCCGGCAGACATAAGCGTTGATGAATCCACGCTCGAGATGTGGAGGTACTCTGCTGGATGGCAGAGGTACGGCTGGGGAACGAAGTTTCTCGATACTGAGAGAAACATAGTCGGAGCTAACATAACCTCCTTCAGTATATTTGCCCCCCTTGGAGCTGTGGCAGACAACACCCCTCCTGTCCTAACAATCACGAATCCTGAGAACAACACCCTGATAAATCGGACGTGGGTGAACATAACACTCCAATCCAACGAGAATCTTTCAAACGCCATTCTGAACTGGAATGACGTCAACGAGTCGATGCTCGGCTCGGGTAAAACATGGTATCTGAACAAAACCGCTTTGAGTGACGGAAGCTACAACTACAGAGTTTTTGGGAATGATACGTCTGGCAACTGGAATTCAACTGGGGTAAGATATTTGACAATCGATACTATTTCTCCAGCTTACTCCAATGTCGGAGAAAACAGAACCTCAGCTAAAGTCGGTGAGAGCGTTAAAGTCTACGCTTACTGGCAGGATCTGCATCTAAGGCATGCATGGCTCGAAACAAATCAGACCATAGATGGTGTGAACTTCTGGCATACCGTTGCCGGTATCCAGTTAAGCAATGATGGCTGGAGCAACTTCACCATCGTTGCGACAGAGGATGATGCAGGCAAAACGATCTGCTGGAGGATCCATGCTAACGATACAGCCGGAAATGCTAACGTAACGCCAATGCAGTGCTTCAACGTTGTAATTTCGCCGTCAATAATAGCTTACAATCCTTCCCAGTATGCAGTCTACAATAACGCAGGAGAATCAAGAACATTCAACGTAACAATCGATCAGATCGTTGATGTAACATGGCTCATAAACGGGAGCGTTGTTCAAACAGATGCAGACGTCACATTCTCGGAGTACGTAAACACATCTGCCAAAGTAGGAAACTGGAGTGTAACAGCAATAGCATCAAATGTGAATGGAAGCGCATCACAAACCTGGCTGTGGAACGTTGTTAGCGTTGACAACACCTCACCTTCCATCAACCTAACCTACATTTCTCCAATCGAGAAGGGCGACAAATCCAATTTAACTGTAAGCATAACCGATGACAATCCGAACTACTACATCGTTTACAGAAACGGCATCGTTGTTGCTCAGGGACACTATTCATCATCCAACCCATTCAACATCTCAATCGACACATCAACGGTAGGCACGTTCAACTACACCGTCTGGGCTAACGACACCGTTGGAAACTCAAATTCCTCAACCGCTTTAATAACGATAAAAGATACGACGCCACCCTTTTTAACCTACCAGTCTCCAACTCCCGACAACGGAGCAACATTGTCGTATTCCACAACATCTGTTACGATAAACGTGTCTGCAAATGAACAGATTGTATTATGCATCCTGAACTGGAACGGTGTGAACGAGAGCTTCCTGGCAGTAAACAACACCTGCAGGATAACGAAATCCGTTTCATCCGGCTCTTACACTTTCGCCATATACGCAAACGACACATCAAACAACACCGGATATGCGGGAAGCAGAACGTTTACCGTTTCATCTCCTCCATCTGGAGGAGGTGGAGGAGGTGGAGGTGCAGCACCAACACCAACCCCCACTCCGACACCAACACTGCCAGTACACAACCTAAACACTGGTGAGAACTTCTCCACCATACAGGCTGCGATAGATGATTCGGATACGAAAGATGGCGACACGATAGTTGTTGATCCCGGCAATTACACCGAAAACGTAGTCGTCACCAAGAGCCTGAAAATAGTCTCTGCAGAAGGCCCTGAAAAAACCGTAGTAAAAGCTGCTGGCAGTGATTACGTTTTTATCGTTAAGAAGAGTAACACAACGATCAGCGGGTTTACGATCACGGGTGCACCTTGTGACCCAATTATGTACGCTGGTGTTCTCGTCAGTGGAGTTAGCAATTGCACGATATCCAACAACCGTATCGTGGATAACCCGATCGGGATTTACTTCCACGACACCACTAACAGCACTATTGCAAACAACCTGATAGAAAACAACTGTGATGGCATAGATTTGGAAAACGGTGGATCTAGAACGATCATGCGTCAAGTCGGTTATAACACATATATTCTGGAACACGTTGGATTTAATACAATCACAGGCAATGTGATAAAACACAATAGCGGATACGGCATATGGTTATGGGACAGCAACTACAATCTGATCTACAACAACTACTTCAACAATTCAAATAACTTGCATTTATGGGGATCCTCCTTCTGGGATAACAAGTGGAACGTGACAAAGACAGTGGGAGAAAACATCATTGGTGGAATCTACATCGGCGGAAACTACTGGAGCAACTACAATGGCAAAGACATCGATGGGGATGGAATCGGTGATACGAACGTTCCTTTTGGTCCCGGAGATTACTTACCTCTCGTTAACCTTCCCGTTTTGAACGTTGACACGGGTAAGAGATTTCAGAAAATTCAGCAGGCAATAGACGACAAAGACACTAAAGACGGAGACACGATACTGCTCTCTCCCACAACATACGTTGAAAACCTCGTAATAAACAAGGGCGTTAAAATAAAGTCTAACGGCGCAATAATAAGGGCAAAGGACTCCAGCAAAGATGCGGTGATTGTTGAAGCCAAAGGGGTAACACTTGACGGATTGAGGATAGACGGCAACTCAAGCGGAACTGGAATCAATGTAAAAGGAGATGAATGCCACATTTTCAACAGCACCGTAACAAATAGCTCAACTGGTGTAGCTGTTTCCTCAATTTTTACAGTCGTAGAAAACACCACTATATCCTTCAATGAGATAGGGGTTAAAATTGCACATCCAGACGATCTAGTTTTCTCTTTATCAAATAGAATGAAATTATCAAATGGAAATGAAAAACTGGTGAGATATATTGCTGAAAGATTAGACAAAGGAGAATACCTCGCTTCAATATCAAACTGTACGGTAAGTGGGAATAGAGAAGGTATCGTCGTAGAGAAATCCTTCAAGGTCAAAATATTTGGAAACAGGATAGAAGATAACAAGTTAGAGGGCATTTTGGTGAAATACTGTGAGATGGGTCTGTTCAGGAATAATTACATATTGCACAACGATTTTGGACTCATATTCGATAAAGCAAAGTACAATGTCATCTACAACAACTACTTTGACAACCATGTCAATGCAATCGATAATGGCGATAACGAGTGGAACATAACAAAAACTCAGGGCAAAAACATAGTCGGCGGGCCGTATCTTGGCGGAAACTACTGGAGCGACTATCGAGGCTATGATTGGGATATGGACGAACTTGGGAATGAACTTTATGTCATATCGGATCATGCCAATAGGCCTAATGGCAAGGACTATCTGCCATTGATGAAGTACCCCGTCCACAACATAGATTTAGAGAGAAACTATCCGACCATACAGGCTGCTGTTGATGATGCCCGTCCCAACGACAGGATAGTTGTTGATCCCGGAGTTTACGAAGATAATGTCGTTATTTCCAAACCGGTTAGCATAACCATCAACCGATCCGCAAAACTCGGAGACGTTATAGTTCAGGCAAGGTTTTCGTGGTATCCGGTTTTCAGAATAACGTCAGACAACGTAACGATAAGCGGTTTCATAATCTGTGGCTCTGATATTGCCGGGATATCTATGGACAATGTCAGAAATTGTAAGATAACTAAAAACAGAGTCAGAGACAACAAAATAGGAGTCGAGCTTTTGAACTCCACATCAAACAAGATCATATCGAACTACATTGTTGATAACGAGCTTGGAATAAAACTTCAGAACTCAGGCAACAATGAGATATACGACAACTTCTTCAGCAACGACAGAAATGTCGAAAGCAACGGAAATGCAAACTGGTGGAGCAGTGTTAAGGAATGGTCAAAACGACACAACCCGCCGGGTGGAGAAAATATAATACACGGAGACAAAATCAAAGGAAACTACTGGAGTGATTTTTCACCATCTATCCATAACCACATCTATTATCCCTATGGGGATGTGGGATCAGATATTCTCCCGCTCACGTATAGCAGAACCTCGGCAATTCACATCTCCTCAAATGATGGCTTCACCTTTGCAAACGGTGTCCTTTACGGCACTGGAAGCAAATACGATCCTTATGTGATAGAGGCGTGCGACTTCAACTTCACGAAGTATCCCAACATCGTTGAGAATTCCATCTGGATCGAGAACACGAACGCTTACTTTGAAATTAAGAATTGCAAGATAGACACCGCATTAACTGGAATCTACCTGAAGAACGTAAAGAACGGGAAACTATTTAATATAAGATTCAAAACCGGGTTTTCCGGACAATTCATGGTCAGAATAAATTCCTCTTCAAATATAGATGTTTACAGATGCAAATTTGGGCCTGCACAGTGCATGGGGTGGACAATAGCAGCTCTTGCATGCAAAGATTCGACATCAGTAAGTGTTAGGCAAAACGACATTTCAGGAGTGCCTACCGGAGTTTTATTGGAATCATCCTCGAACATATTGATCTCCGACAACACGATATGCCCAATTTTTAATAAGTATGATAGTTCTCAGGATTTCAAAGGCGTTTCAGCAGTTTCAAGCAATAACGTCGTTTTGAGAAACAATACCATTAACAGTGCAACCTATGGCATAAGTGCGAGTTCATCTTCGGACATTACCATAAATGGCGGTGTATTCGAAAATAGTTACTATACCCCTCAATGTGGAGAATCAAGGTGCGAATTTTGGCATGCCAGTCGTGGCGGGGCAATTCTGATGAGCAATGTTGATGGTGCAGGCATCTCTAACATAACGGCAGAAAACAACTACGATGGTGTAATCATCGAAAAATCCTCGCATATCACTGTTAAGAATTCCACAATCGCACATAACAAAAACGATGGCATACGCCTCAAAGAAAATACCCATGCTTACATCACACTATTCAACAACGTCATCACCTCGAATACCAACGGATTGAGACTCTATGCATCCAGTAACAACACGATTTATTCGAACTATTTCCTTGACAATCAGTTTGGCATCAGCTTCTCAGGCTCATCCGGGAATCTAATTTACAACAACTATCTTGACAACGAGAACAATATCTACGGGAGTACAGGAGGCAACAGGTTGAACATCTCAAAACCTCCGGGTAAAAACATAATCGGCGGATTTTATCTTGGAGGTAACTACTGGAGCGATTACAATGGGGTTGACATGGATGGAGATAAGCTCGGCGATACTTCTTTCCACGGCGATATGCATCCGCTGATGAACACGACGAACATTCACATAACTTCCAATAGCGAATTTGATTCCGCCCACGGTGTTAGTGGAGGCTCAGGAACTGAGAACGATCCCTACATAATTGAAGACAAGGTGATAGATGCCACGACAACTCACGGAATCTGGATCGAGAACACGACAGCCTACTTCGTGATAAGGAACGTAAGCATTGATGGGAAGTTGAAAAGAACCAATGGCATATATCTGATCAACGTGAAGAACGGAAGGTTTGAAGATGTTTCGGTAAACAACACGAACTATAGTATATACATGGTAAATTCAAGCAATGTACAGATAGCTGGTGCAGATGTTGGCAACTCGAATTACGGCGTTTACATCGTCAACTCCACTGCTATACAGTTAAACGACTCGAGAATTCACAACAATGAAATAGGCGTTTTAGCTGTGAACTCGGATGGTGTGAATGCCCACGGATGCATCATCACGTCAAACCACTACGGTATCAAGTTCAATTCAACTTCAAACGGCAGGATTGAGAACTGCAGCTTAGTAGACAACCACTACACGATCCATAGAATGGAGACCGTTTATATTGGAGGAGGGTATTACAACAACGTATGGGTCACCAGGTGGATGGGGGGTGGAATACAGCTCAACTCATCCAGTAACGTCGATGTAATCGGAAACAACATCACCACCCATTTCAGTGAAGGGAGCTATGTTTTCCATTCAGATTCTGGAATTCTGGTAACCGGCTCTGAAAATGAAAATATAATGAACAACAGCGTAGAAGGGTATGAATACGGTGTAAAAGTTGTCAATTCTTCCACCACCGTCGAAAATAATGAAATAGTTGAAAATATGTACGGAATCTTCTCAAAGGATTCGAATGTAACAGTTGAAAACAACACAATGAAGGGCTTTAAACTGGTTATTGAATCAACTTCTGTGGGGATATATGCGGACAACTCAACCTGCTGGATATCCAAAAACAGGATTGAAAGTTTCAGGAGTCGATACTTCGATATATCCGGAAACCCGTTATGGAAGGGGAAGGGGATTTATCTCAACTCCTCTTCTGCAATTCTTGCTTACAACATCATTCTCTCAAACGGAGAGTATGGGGTTTATGCCAAATCATCGAGCATTTCTGTAACCAAGAACACGATTTCGGACAACAAAGTAGGGGTGTATTTCCCCAACTCATACGGCTTGATCACGGACAACTACATAACCAATGCCCAGTACGGAATCGATGTTAGAGGGACGCTTGTGTCTCATACATATTATATCATTGCGTATCCGATGGTCTACATCTTCGCCAACACGATCGCTGAATGTTCCAACGGATTGCACTATTCAGCCACGCATCTAAGCAGCTGGATTCGTGACAACAGAATTTACGGTTGTGAAAAAGGAATATTTCTGGAAAACGCTGGAACGAGAAATATCGATAACAACGCTATCTACAACAACAACTACGATGTTTACGTCGTAAACTCCACTCCGACGTTCAATCAGATCTACACGGGCACTAACAACCTCACAACGAACGACAACAGCATTCTCGGATTGAATCCATTACTCGAATGGGACAGAAAGGATTTCGGCAGTCCAATTCTCAGGGCATCCATCCTGAACGTAACATCCACGCAGTTCGGCGTTTCAAAGGACGTAGGAGACATGATAAGCGTTTACGTGCATGCCGATTCAGCCTTCGGATTCACTAAGGAGAAACTCTACCTCGTAGACTCAAGAAACTCCACCATGAAATACGAGCTTTATTCGAAATCGGTTTCAGGAAACGTCATAGACAAGGCAATAGCCCTGCCCATCCTGAACGTCAACGACAGCACCTACGACATGTACTACGAAGTCACCGATTCGATGAATCACAAAGCCTACAGCCTCGTTCGCGTGAACGTCAAAAATCTCGATCTGCATATAACGAACGTGACAACTACCTTTGCGAAAAGAATTTATTCATGGATTAAAGCAAGCACACTTCAATATCACGTAAACTACACTGTAGACAAATTCCCGGTGCATGAGAGAGGCTCATTTATCAACGTAACAGTCAAGAACAACGGCGTGAAAGGAGGGTTTGCGAGGCTCGAGGTCGTGCTTCCCGACTTCCTGCATAACGTAACTCAGAATCCCGTCGAATACCTCTACCTCAACGCAAGCGAAGAAAAAACGTATTCCTTCTACATCCTGCTGACAAAGTACGATCGGCTTAAAGGCTGGAAACCGAAGCCTTCAGCCTTCCCACAGAACAAGGAGATACCCATAACTGTCAAACTACAAAACTTCCCATCCTATACGCTTGCAGACTCAAAGCAGACGGAAATCCACTTCAAGCTCGGTCCTATATTCGAGATAAGAAAGCCGTCTGACGCTCCCATTCCCATTTCTTCTGACGCTAACTATTCTTATGTAACTGTTATTCCAAAGTCTTCTAACAAGAACACCCCCTACGATGGAGATGGAGACAATGTGCTTGAGGCTGCCGAAAGCCACCACTTTAACCTTTACTTCATCAACGTGGGAGATGAGCCAGCAAACATAACTGAGTTTAGATACTACGAACTCATTCCATGCAACGCCTCGAAATACATAACCAACCCGCTTTATAGATACAGTAACAAGTATATCATGCACAGTAACAATAGGAAATACTGTTTGCCAAATTCCTACCTTTGTATGGACCATTACTGGTGGGAACAATATTCCGGAACGAATGCGGAATCCTACTACTATCCAGGCAACGAGGCAATTGGTGATACGCTGTTCGGGATGCTGTATCCGAACGGAACAAAATACATCAATGGTAATTTAATACCCTACTACAATCGCGAAAAGAAGCTCATCAACGGATGGATAGACTGGTGGGACGATCGTCCAAACGATGGAGTTTATCCGCCTGCTGACTACACTGGAAACGTGATAACCTTCATTCAGCTCAGATACTCCACTGGAGACGAACCCTACGGTTACTTCGCTCCATCAATAAACACAATACCGATAAACGTAAAAGCTTTGGAAAAGACCTTCATACCATCAACCTACACAACATCAGACATAAAGCTGAAAGTATATTCCGTCGACGCAAAGAAAGGAACCGTTCATATGACAATGCAAAACCTGAACGACTACGTTTACTTCGAATACAGGGCTGACGGCCTCTACGGTTCGCAAGAAGGATACAAATGGTACCACGTTCTACCTCCGGAATACAAGTTCAACGTTTTCGCTCAAAATGCAAAGGATCCGAGCAAATCGATTCCACATCTCAAGGCAATAGTAGGAGCAAAGTGGAGCCTGTGGGCAAACGAGTTGAAACTTGGATTGATGGGAGCGGAAGCGGTCGTCAACATCATACTCGACGAGGTCACTGGCGGGGCTGTGGAGGTTGAGTTCGCCGACACTGTAATGGGAGCAACGAACACCATGCTCCAGATCATGAACGCAGTTGAAAGCATAAGCAACAATGTAACGCCGAGCGTCAATATAGACGGCCTGACCTTCAATCAGACAGAGATAGACAACCTGGCAGATCATGGCCTGAATCAGACCTACTTCAACAGGATAAAGAACGGCGATATAGACAGCGGGATGATGATAACGTTCATAAAGGCCGCAGCGAGCGATGATAACCTTAAGAAGGTTTTCCAGAGAGAAGTATTGAAAGCGATAGCCAAGAATCTCGGACTTGAAGAACTTTACAAGAGACTAAACGATCCGGATGTACTCGAGGATGATTTCGACAACTTCAAAGATGCATTGCTGGAAGAACTTGTCGAAAACAAAAAGCTTACCAAAGAACAGGCGGAGAAAATCGATAAAGCGGTAGAGGTGGCAAAGATATTCATAGATCTTGGCGAGTGGGCTTACAACAACTACAACGCTGAGGGTATGAGGGATATGGTAATCAACGTCCTCGATCCCCCATCGAATTACACGGTTGAAATAGAGGAGAAGGAAACCAACTACTTCGGAGGCTACTACACAACTCAAGCCGACGTAGGAAACGGAAACGTCACAATAGACTTCCTGAACGACTCCCTAGTCAAAATAACGGGCGTATACCACATGAACCCCGAGAACGCCAGCGTCCCCCTGAACAAGATAAGGAAAATGTACGTCTCCCTTAAAGGCGAGAGAAAGCAGAACAAAATGATCGGAGATGCCTACATGGAAATCATACCGAAGCCGTCGGAAATGCTGAACGCCGTCTCGGCCTTCAGAAACCCATCCGTGCCGAGATTGATGATCTCCTCCCACTTCGTAAAGATTTACAACATCACAACCGTCACCGAAGGAGACAGAATAACCGTGCACGCTCACGGTATCCTGAGATGCCAGGACAATGACGTGTTCATCAACGGAACCACTATCATAAACGAAAGCCTCGTAACAGTCAGAATCGAAAAAATAGGCCACTACGCAACCGAAAAGAACGGAACCATGGCCTTAAACGTTACTTTCGGCCCGGTAATCGGCATATCCCTCAACAACACTCAGCTCAACGTTCTGAATGCTACCAATCTTGAAAGCGATCTGCCCTTCAAAAAGGTCGGAAACGCATATCACCTCGAACATTTGCCGAGTAAGCTGACCGTTAAGGCGGAGGTAAAGTATCTGGAGGAGAGCAATCAGGGTGAAATTGTGGAAAGCGAAAGCAAAGGATTGCCGAACTACTACGTGATAGCCCTGATCGTTGCAGCAATAGCGGTAATAGCGGTAGCAGTGGTGCTAAAAAGGAGGTAATCTGGTAAAGTTGAGATCATAAAATAGATCATGAAACCATTACATTTTCTTACTTTCTCTTTATTTTGTTTTGTGTGCTATTACCTTCGATTCTTGAAAAAAGTTTGAGAAAGTACTTTATAAGCGTCTATAAGCATCCAGAACTTTCCTAAGAATCTCCTTTTTATCCCCCTTACTAAGTCTGTAAACTCTCTCCACTATCAGCTCTGGAGTACTTCTTCCAATAACTCCAAACTTCGGCTGTCGATCGACGATCAGCTCGAGCTTCTCATCCAAG
>QMZD01000019.1 GCA_003662985.1 Archaeoglobales archaeon
GCATTCCAAAACTTGAAAGAAGGAAGAAACCGAGGCTAACGGGAAAGTGTGGCGGAGTACCCTCCGGGAAAACGCCGATTAAGAAGAGTGAGAAAATACCGGCGGCGAAAATAAAGCTTCCAATTTTGCCAAGTACCCTTTCTTGAGATTTTACCAGTTTATAAGCAAAAACAAGGCCAAACAGACCGGATAAAATCAGACCGTAGTTCAAAATGTAGTTACCTTCCAACCCTGCCCTTCCAAGATCGCTTATCGCATTATTCTGGAAAGAAAACCGGGGATGAGTTGATATTGCTAGAAAAATGCTAACGAAGGCTATAAGAGGAGACAGGATTCCAGCATACCTGTAAACGACTTCCACTTTCGAGAGTCGAAGACTGAATTAATAAAATTACCCCCAGTTTGGTATTTACTTTGGCTGTATTTTGGTTATTATTACATCTAATTTTTATTTCACTTCTTTTTCCTCTCTGAAAACCTCGTCCATAATTTTAAGAAGTTTCTTACTCAGCATCGCTTTTGGTTTGCAGTTTGGACAGACGGGAACTAGATTCTCATAATCTCTATAGACCGATCTTTTATAAACGGCAAAATAACCTAAGCAATCTAAACAAACGGTTTTCCCGCAGATTTCACACTCTCTTGCGTTTTTAAAATCCATTTCTTTTCCGCAAACTGAACATTTTACGGTATCCACAATATAATGTTGTCCTAGCAATTAAATTACTTTTTCGATGGATAAAAACGATTGCTCGTTTTTATTAGCTTATTTTATTTATTTTTTTATTTGACTAATTTCCAATTTTGTAAGCTCTGACTATCTCTCTCATCTCTTTGCCCATTTTTGATGCAGATTCTTTGTCGATAAAAAAGTATGAGTAAATTTCTGCCCTATTTATAGCCTCCTCAATTCCCTCATCAGCAGAGGACTCGAGAATCTTCTCAATTTTTTCAGAATTAAAGCCGAGGTACTTCCTTGCAACCTCTTTAAGTTCTTCAACAACCAAGTTTGCTAGATCGGAGTCTTTTTTTTTAACTCCTCTTCGAAGATTTCATCCTCTATAACTCTTCTGAGGATACTTTCGATTTCCTCTTCTTCGGGAGGTTTAATCCTGTACTTCTTGAAAAGTTCCGATCTATCAACAATCTCAAGTTCTGGATTTCTTTTTATTATCTTCTCTATTTCTTCCGGTCTTTTTAGGTACGCATCTATTTTACCCCTGAAATTGAGAAGGTTTAGGACGAGATTTCCGGTTATCGCCTCACTCGTGTTGAAATAGGCAGCGCCCCTGATTTTCCCATCTTTGAGCAGAATAATTACCTCTCCATCATCGGCTTTTGCGTTTATTACGCCAGTGAAATTCTTCAGTCTCGAGATGTATGTTTTAACATTCGATTCTACACTCTCGACGAGATTCTCAGCTTTTATCCCGAATCTTAACGTGGGATACTCCGGTTCTTCTAGTTCTTCTTTCAGTTCATCCAGGGATTTAAGAAACGCCTCTTCAGGATTATATTCGATACATAGTGAGATTTTCTCATTGTCAAGCTCGGTAACATCTACAATTGGTTCTTTAAAGCTTAAAATTTTGTCAAACGCTTCTTTTCCCAGGTACTCAGTTTTTTTTAATACCTCTTCAACCCCTGCTATGATTTCCTCCCCTTTCGAGAAGAAGATAAAACCCAAGTAGAATCCTTCCTTGGTTTTGTATGCAACCTCGATGTATCCCGTGAATTCCATGGTTTTTAGCTCTTCGAGTAACTCAGAAACATCAATTTTTTCTCCAGACCTTATTTTTTCCCCCTTGGGAACATATAACGGCATTAGATCGCCTCTCTGAATTTTTCTATCCCCTGTTTGAGCTGGAGATTTATGAGACCGAGATTAACTACTTGTTCGGAAACGATTATCAGTAGGAACCCATCAACCTTAAAGATTACTATTTGTCCCATATCCGTTCTGATCTGGATGCTCTCCAAATCTTCTCCTAATGATTCGCATAACCTTCTGGCAGAATTGAGGAGGGGAAGTGTGAAGTTTTTGAAAGGTTCAACTAGGCTATCATCATAGGTTAGAGATGCAATTTCTTTTCCCGATTCTGAGAGTAGAATGCTAGCTTTAA
The DNA here is from genome assembly GCA_003662985.1 of Archaeoglobales archaeon. Classification (GTDB taxonomy): domain Archaea; phylum Halobacteriota; class Archaeoglobi; order Archaeoglobales; family Archaeoglobaceae; genus Archaeoglobus_A. The sequence goes on from QMZD01000019.1 coordinate 2,124, forward strand.
CCCCCTCTATTCTCTGAAATTCTGCCAGAACTCTTTCAATCATCTTTTCACCTTTTAAACAGGTAACTGAGAATAAATAAAAGATTTACTGAACCCATAATTATAATGAGTTTTCTTTCTTCTAAATTCTGATAAAAAATAAATTCATTAGAAAAATTTACCGGTAATAAAAACTCTATAAAACTTTTTCCTAACCCTCAACTCAAAATCATTTATTAAAATTCCTCGACAATTCCTTTTATAAATTACATCTTGCCGGTTTACTTAAAAAAATCCGTAACACACTCCAATCAACCTAAAGATTTATATAAGAGAAGGGTAAGAAATCGAATGATAACCAAATTTTGGGGGTGTAATGAATGGAATTGCCATTGGCACCTGTTGAGAGAATTATAAGAAATGCTGGCGCCCCGAGAGTCAGTGAAGATGCAAAAAAAGCTCTCGCAGAAGCTTTGGAGGAATACGCTCTGAAGGTTTCGAAGAAAGCTGTAGATCTTGCCAATCACGCTGGCAGGAAGACTGTTAAGGCCGAAGACGTAAAGATGGCCGCAAAAGAATTTTAATCTCTTTTTAAACCATTTATATTTTTTAACAATTTTTTAAGGCTTTTTTAATAATTAATTCTAACAGTTAGAGCTGATTAAAATCAAAACTTTAATATCAATTCACTCCCTCTTAAGCTAAGGTGATTGGATGAAAGTAAATGGAGTTGAGGTGGAAGATACATTTGCCGAGGCGTTTGGTATTAAAATCGCAAGGGTTTTGATTACGGCCTACGACTACGATTGGGCGATGGTTGCAGCAACAGAGGCAACCGGTTTTGGAACTTCTGTCATAATGTGCCCGGCGGAGGCAGGAGTTGAAATGAAAGTTCCACCCTCAGAAACACCCGATGGTAGGCCAGGAGTATACATCCAAATATGCCACATGTCAAAGAAAGGACTTGAGGAACAGTTACTCGCGAGACTTGGACAGTGCGTCCTGACGGCCCCAACAACAGCAGCATTTAACGGTTTGCCAGATGCTGAAAACAAATTCGATACAGGTTTCAAGCTAAAATTCTTTGCAGACGGTTTTGAAAGAGAGCTAGAGATGGGAGGAAGAAAATGCTGGGCTGTGCCGATGATGCAGGGAGAATTCATAATTGAGAATGATATCGGATACGTTGATGGTGTTGCTGGTGGAAACTTCTTCATCCTTGCAGAAACTCAGCCATCGGGACTCGCGGCGGCTAAAGCAGCAGTGCAAGCCATAATGGATGTTGAGGGTGTTATAACACCTTTCCCAGGTGGGATTGTTGCTTCAGGTTCAAAAGTGGGAGCTAATAAGTACAAGTTTCTGAAGGCAACGACAAACGAGAAATTTGCACCGACGTTAAAGGATAAGGTAGAAGGATCCAATATTCCAGAGAATGTGAATGCTGTTTATGAGCTTGTTATCAACGGTTTGAACATCGATGCTGTCAAAAAGGCAACAAAAGTAGGGATAGAAGCAGCAACAAAGATACCTGGAGTTGTGAAGATTACAGCCGGAAACTATGGCGGAAAGCTTGGACAGCATTTAATCAATCTGCACGAACTGTTCTAATTTTTTTATTTTGTTTTTATTTTGTTGTTTTATGTTACAATGGACTGGAATCCGGAAATTCACAGCTTTTAGAACGAATTAAAGTTAACGTTTAATCACATCATTTGAAATTTAGAAATCTTTATCTTTAGTTTTCTGAACTATCTTTAAGGCAGAAGGTGAAAATAGATGTGCATGGTGGCCATGGTAAGAATCGGTAGCACCCAGAAAAAGAATTCTAAGAGGGAACTACTCTCCAAGTTGTTAAACAATCGCAGAAAGTAGTTCCCTCATCCCCTACCCTTACTATTTTATTCTAACTAGTTCTAGCTTTCATAACCCATCTCTTTCTTTCGGCTTGATTCTCAGGTCTAGTTATGTCGCCATAATTGGATTTAAATAAAAAGCTTTTTTAAAACAATCTCGGGGATCATGGGGATTATGAGAGATGATAGCTGGATGTTCAGCGATGATAGAGCAGTTCTCTCTTCTTGAGATTAATAATCTCTCTATCATTTGCATAAAATGGTGCTAATTCTTCCTTTTTGAAGTTATTGGCATTTTAAAAGAGGCTAGAATATAATAAAAATATAAAGATATAAAAAATTAAAAATTAAATTGTTCATCCCGGACGAATCGGTTCAGGAATGAGTGGCGACGGACTCCACAGCTCCATCGTTATGTGGGATGCATAATTGTGAAGCTCTTCCAGAGCTTTCTGAGTGACTTCATTTGAGTACCAGGAGGCCCAGCTTTCCATGTTCTCAAACTCATAGGTGCTGCTTGCCTGATTATGAGCGCCAGCAGCAATCCTGTACGCACGGAACTCTTTAACACCTGGAACACTCAAAACCTTAGATATGGCATTTTGAACCCATGAGGGATATTCTTCCGCCTTTTCTGGCCTAATCGTCCATTTTACAATGTAAATCACACTCATTTTTCCACCTCCTTTTTTAGTTTCAAATCAATGATTTTCATCATTATTAAATCTTGTGTTATACAAAATAAAATTTATTTTATTTTAAGAAATATGAAACTAATAAGCCTGAGATCCTGAGGTGGTTTGATCTGTAATATCACAGTTTATTCCCCAAGTATATTAAAAATCAAATAAAAAGAGATATGAAGAGGCAAAATAAAAGTAGCCCCGTCCGGATTCGAACCGGAGTCTTCGGATCCAGAGTCCGAAAGGATCGACCGCTACCCCACGGGGCTTTTTGGATACTCATGAGCTGCTAGACGAATTAGCATACTCCTTGCAACATATAGGTTAAAAAATTTTTCTTGGTTTGGGATGGATAGAATTAGAAAAGCATGAGAGAATACCATGTTAATATCAGGTAGGCTACTGCGGGAATTGCTGCAGTACTCAAAGCTTTTCTGAAGTCAAGCTCTCTTGCGTGCTTGATTGCGAAAGTCCATAGTACAACCTGCCATCCCAAGCTTATTGTATTAAGTCCAGCTCCAGCCATTTTTATCGATTTATCCATCAATCCTTCGAAGCCCTGGACTGATATAACCGCAGCCGTATCCATCGCTATCTTTAGGCTCATAGGAAAGAGGACTATACTGGGGATGAAACAAAATGCAACAAATTTCAGAGTTGTTGAGAAGTCCCCTTTTCCTCCAAAGATGGCAGAAATTCCATAAAGAATTACGGAGAATATCACCCACATTATGAAAACAAAGGCAAATGGGGAGATTATTGTGGAATAGTACGTTATCGCGTAGATCGCCTCTGCCCGCTCTGGTGGCACCCCTTTGGAAACAGCCAGCTCGACTCCAGCCTTTGCATAAAGATCTGCAAACAGTGCTGCAGAAAAGGAGGAGAGTATTGCCACAATGAGTAGTATCGCAAAAGGTGCCATAAACCCGATCTGCTCTTCTTTGGCATCCCTGAAAAATTTGTCGGGGTTATGGACTAATTCTAAATAATTTGGCATCGATTTCATTGGGAAGTGAGCACTTATAACGTTTTTGTTAACCTTTACCTGTTGCAATTGTCACTTTACTTAAAAATAGATTTATCCACCTTTGTGGAAAAAAGCTAAGGGAAAATGGAGAGTGAATTTGAAAAGATTTAGATACAAGTTCAGAACTCCAAGTTACCCAAAACCGAAAGTTACTCTTCCTCACTATGGGTGTCTTCTGTGTTAGCCTCAAATTCATCTTTCTTTTCTTCTTCAAATTCACCTTTCTTTTCTTCCTCCTCTTTTAATTTCAGTCTGTCACCATCACACAGCTTTATCTTATTACCACATAGGATACAGACAGCTATCATCTTCTCATTTATTCTGAATTCGTCTCCTCCACAGTTATCACAGACTATGAGCATCGAGAAAAATTCATTTTCCTTGTTATTATCGTTTTCGTTTTCCTCATTATGACCTTCAGCAGAACTTGGAAAAATTTTTAATTGATAATCCTGATAGAACAGTATGAACTGGAACGAAAAAGGAGAGGAGCTGTTAAGAATTCTGCGACTAAGAACGCCCCCAGTTGGAGTGGTTTTTTCTGAGAATGAGGAAATTCCCGAAGACTCTTTTCAACCTTCGAAATATGGGATGAAAATGGCGGTTTGCCAGGCTATCGGATTTGCAAGGTATACTGGGAGAACTGTAGCTCTGAAGTATGATGACTTTGGATGTCCGCCCTCGATGATAATCTATGGCGTTGTGAAAGGAGAACTAAGGAATTATTTAAAGGAAATACTCGTAAAAGCTGGATGGCTGCAGAATGAATCGATGGAGATTCTTGGGAATCTCTTACCCCAAGGGAAGTACAAGACCTTTATTTTCGGGGATCTAACGAAGATGAAGATCGAACCCCGGGTAATACTGGTTTTTGGGTCTCCAGCTCAGATAGGGAGGCTGATTCAGGCAAAAACCTATTTTGGTGGAGAGGTTGAAGCAAAGCTTGTTGCAAAAACGGCTTCTTGTTCCGAAGCTTTAATTCCATCCTTGAATGGAGAACCGTCAGTTTCAGTGCCGGGAGCAGGAGACAGAGTTTTTGCTGGACTGGATGAGAATGAAATGATATTTTCAATGCCTTACGGTTGGCTTGACAGAATTTTGGAGGGACTAAAAAAAGCTGGTAAGGGTGCCAACATCAGCTATCCGGTTTTACCCTTCCTGTTCTTTAGCCCGAAGTTCCCGAGGATGTATAGGGAGGTGCAGGAAAAATTCGAAAGGGCTTGAATGTGGACATCATTTAATTTTCGAGACATCATTTAATTTTCAAAAGAATTATATTTTCTCACTGCAACTAGGGTTCATGGGAAGTGATACCACAATTACGATAATTGGAGTTATAGTGGGTTTTCTTTTTGGCCTTAGTGGGATTGCAACTCTTTTTAATATAATGAGCAACGTGATAACAGAGGCAACAGCTCAATTATCCCAGCTTAGTACTGTTTCAACTTTAGTTCTCTTGGTAATAGCGATAATTTTAATAATAAAGGTTAGAATCATCTCTGCTCTGGTTGTTGGGGCGATAGTAGGGGCCGTGCTTAATCTCGTACTGAAACTCAACGGTATCGACATAGTAAATCAGGTTTTCTCGACAATAATGAGTAACCTTCATTAGATTGTCTGCTTAAACCTGCTTAAACCCCAACCGGGTAGTTTACCAGAGGAAAATAAATAAGCTTTTATAGTCAACGCCTTCCTTTTCCCCTAGGATGAAGGTGGCTCTTGGGGGAACGTTCGAACCTCTTCATGAGGGACACAAGAAATTAATCGATGTAGCAATAAAAATCGGCGGAAAGAATGTTATGATCGGTGTTACCAGCGACGAAATGGCAAGGATGAGGATAAGAAGCGTCCTTCCTTTCGAAATTAGGGCTGAGAACATCAGAAGGTACGTTAAGGCAAAGTATGGTTTTACCCCTTCAGTTGTAAAAATAGACAATCCCTATGGTAGAACCCTTGAAATTGACTTTGACTATCTGGTTGTTTCCCCTGAAACATGTAGAATGGCTGTTGAAATAAATAAAAAGAGGAAAGAATTAGGTAAAAAAGAGATAAAGGTTGTTAAGGTTGACTTCCTTATGGCTGAGGATGGAAAGCCCATATCGTCCACGAGAATCAAAAAAGGAGAAATTGATAGATATGGGAAGTTAATTTAGAGCTTCTGTTGGTGGTTAATCTACGGTTTGATGCGGGTGTATCGTTCTGGAGATTTAGTTTCTTGCTTTCTTCACAACGGTTGTTTTTACTCATCTGGAGTGATTTTGCACGTCTAAGAGGCCTCCTCATATCTCCTACACACCATGTAGCAGTCTTCGGTTTCCTATCACTTTTAAAGAGATTCTTAAAGAGATTCCTGGTATTTCCTCAGTTCAAAAACCGGTTATCAAGATCTACGTAGAACGCATTTTTATCTTTTTTAAACGAAGCTATAACCTATAACCTGTAACCCCAGTTATGACCCAAAATTAACACCGATAATCCGCGAATCAGGGAAACTAATTTATGAACCTTTGGAATTGATTTGGTGTGGTCAAGGTAGTTGTAGGTTCAAAAAATCCGGTGAAGGTTGAAGGAGTAAGACAGGCCTTTCTGCAGTATTTTGATGAGGTTGAAGTTAGTTCAAGAGAGGTTGATTCTGGAGTGGGAAGTCAGCCTTTCAACGATGATTCGATAAAGGGAGCGATAAACAGGGCTCTGAACTCCTACTCTGAGGAATTCGACTTCTCTGTTGGTGTCGAGGCTGGACTTTTCTCCGTTAAAAGAACAATTACGGGATTCATAGACTTTCAGGTTTCGGCGATCTACGATGGAAGTAGGATTTCAGTAGGCTTCGGTCCCGGTTTCGAATATCCACCTTTAGTGGTTGAGGAAGTTCTGAAAGGGAAAGAGGTTGGAGACGTAATGGATGAATTCACCGGAATCGAGAATCTAGGGGAAAAGACCGGAGCCATCCACTTTCTCACAAAAGGTAAAATTTCTAGGACTGATCTAACAAGGCTGTCTGTAACCACCGCACTGATTCCATGGATAAACGGGGAATACTACTTCGATATGGAAAAGAAGTTCTAGATATGTTTGTATGTTTATGGGCCATACATACCTCATAAAACCATTCGATCCTTGGAAATCTCCTCTCTGCACGTGTCCGGAAAAATACTCCCTCAATCCCTACACCGGATGTTCCCATCGATGCATTTACTGCTATTCAACGTACATCCCCAATTTTTACAGGCTTAGGGTTAAGAAGAATTTATTGCCCAGAGTGGAAAAGGATCTTTCCAAACTTCCAAAGCGTTCCCCGATCTCGATGTCCAATTCAAGTGACCCCTATCCTCCTCTCGAGAAAAAACTTGGACTGACAAGGGGTGTTCTAAAGTTGCTTAAGGAATACGAGATGGATCTGATGATTGTAACTAAAAGCGATATCGTCACAAGAGACATCGATCTGATCACTGAAATGAATGCAGCCGTAAGCATATCCCTTACAACCCTAGACAAAAAACTCGCTTCCAAACTGGAACCGGGAGCACCGGAGCCTATGAAAAGGATCGAAGCATTAAGAAAACTCCATTCTGAGGGAATTCCAGTCATTTTACGCCTTGATCCAGTTATCCCAGGGAAAACTGAGAGAGAAATAGAAAATATCATTGAGGAGTGCTCTTTTGTCTCTCACGTAGTCTCATCAACATTGAAGCTCCGTTTTGATTCGTTGAAGAGGATGATCGAGAACTTTCCTGACCTTGAATACTATCGACAACTTTATGCGAAAGGCGAAAAGATACAGAATTCCTTTTATCTCCCACGAGAATACAGGTGGAAGATACTGAATAGGGTCAAGCGAGCCTGTGAGAGGTACGGGTTAAGTTATGCTTTTTGCAGAGAAGGATTCGATTTCAAAGCAAAGAGCTGCGATGGTTCTCATTTAATCAGATAACGGAGAATGCAATCAAAACGAGGATAAAGCAGCCCGAACCGATCAGATCCATTATCGAGGTAATTAGCGGGATTCCGATGTTGTCAGGATCGAGGCCTTTTCTGAAGGAGAGGATGGAGAAATAGTACGCCATGAAATTAAGGGGTAAAAGTAAAATCTGGCCCGCTATTACTGTTATCGCAACTATTTCGGGCGTTGGAATCGTCTGGATGCCTGCCGTGAGGTTAAGGAGCTGGGCAGTAATCCCTATGAGGGCGAATATGAAGAATCCAATGAGGTGAAAAGTGGCAAAGATTTTGAGGATCTCTGACGGTGGCTTTAATTTTGGCTCAAGGATACCGAGATGGAGGAGAGATGCAAATCTTGAGGAAAGGATTCCACCGATTGCCCCACCATCCTCAAGAAAGGATGGAATTACCGTCAGCAGTCCAGCTATGACAACGAACCTCTCGATTTTTGTTCCGATTACTGAGCCGGCAAAGAGATCAAGGGTTATGCAGATGAACAGAACCCAGAAACTCTCTTTTATAATCCTTCTTGCAATTTTCCCTCTCCTAAATCTCTCATTTTTTTGCAGGGAGGATCCATAAAAGCTCAGAAAGCCGAATAGAATGGTTATAATCAAAAGAATAGAGAAAATGAAGATTCTAATCTCAAAGGATGAAACAAATATGAGATGAGCAGAGAGGAAGAGGATGGGCAAAGTGATCATGTCCCCCAGCAAAGTAATAAACGGAGCAGTAATGTTGTCTGGATTCCAGCCATATCTAAAGCTACCTATAGCAAGAAAGAAGGTTGCCGGGATCATCAGCAAGGCGGAGAGCACTCCTGCAAGCACAGAGATTGTGGTGAGATCTGAGGTTAAAGAGATGAATGAAATGTTCTCTCCTCTGAATGTGTTGAGACCCATCAGATGAGCGGCTATAGCAGCAAACAAGCTGCTCAGGATGCTGAATACCATCAAAAGAAATGTTGACGATATCAAATTTTCGGTGTATTCCGGAATTGGCTCAAAACTCGGGCTTATCCTTCCTGTATGGAGGTAAGAGCTGAGTCTTGATCCTAAAGAGGCATAAATATTTCCTCTCAGTCCTATACTGGCAGGGATGAGTAGTATCAATGCCGGGAGAATTTTAAGTGTATCCGAAGAGAATCCCAGTACAAAACCGGTGACAAGGTTCCCTACTGTTACAAGAGAAAGAGCAAATATACTTTCTTTGATGTCTCTTTTGTCCATGTAAACAGAGCTTATGGCTACAATGCACCACCTCGGAACTTGATTTAGTTAACCAACTCTATTATAAATTGATGGTATATAATTCTTGTTAATTCGTGGTAAGAGGAAAACGAAAGATTTCAGATCTATTTTCTCAGGAATAGTCCAAAAAAAATGGGTGAATTTTAACGGCTCAAGAATTCAACCAAAAATCACTTATACTCGTAAAATCCTCTCCCTGTCTTTCTGCCGAGCAAGCCAGCCGCAACCATCTGCTTAAGCAATGGACAGGGTTTATATTTGTCTCCCAGCTCCCTGTGTAGGGTCTCGACAGCAGCAAGCACGATATCCAGTCCAATGAGGTCTGCCAATTCGAGCGGTCCCATGGGAACGTTTGTGAAGAGCCGCATTCCCTTATCGATCTCCTCCTTCGTTGCTATTCCTTCGTAGAGAACGTATATTCCTTCATTAACCCATGGCATCAGAATTCTATTGCTTATAAAGCCTGCAGAATCCTTACACACGACCGGTTCTTTTCCAATCTTCTTTACGAACTCCACAGCAAAGTTGAGAGTTTCATCGCTTGTGAGCAAACCTCTAACTATCTCCACACCCCTCATCAAGGGAACCGGATTCATGAAGTGAATTCCAACAAAATTCTCAGGTTTTCGGGATACTGCAGCCATTTCCGTTATGCTGAGAGTCGATGTGTTCGATGCAAATATCGCATCATCATTCTTAACGAGTTCATTCAGCTCCTTTATGACGGCTTTCTTCACATCCATGTTCTCGATAACAGCTTCTATCACCAAATCTGCATTCTCGAGATCTTTCATCTCCAGAGTGGGTTTTATCCTCGAAAGGATGGAGTCCATATCATCCTGGGAGATCTTCCCCTTCTCAACGAACTTTGAAAGGCTCTTCTTTATAGTCTCCATTCCCCTATCAACGAATTTCTGCTCGATATCCCTCATCACAACCTCAAATCCTGCTGCAGCGCAGACTTGGGCTATTCCATTTCCCATCGTTCCCGCTCCGAGAACTCCCACAACCTTAACATCATCTACCTTCATTCTACCACCTCTCATTTTGGAAAATTTAAATAATTTAAAACAAAAATTAAAATTGGTAACCTAAACTTTAATCTTTCCAGCCAACCTTCTGCCTATAACGATTCTCTGGGCCTCACTCGTCCCTTCGTATATCGTTCCAACCCTCGCATCCCTGTAGTACCTCTCCACATCGTACTCCTTGCTGAACCCATAACCTCCGAATATCTGGACGGCCTCATAAGTAACCTTTATCGC